>NZ_WHJF01000042.1:0-54891 GCF_011682185.1 Massilia genomosp. 1 | reverse complement strand
GCACCAGAAGCGAGGCTGGCACCCGGGCGTTTGCATTGCTCGCCAGCGTCATCGAGACTTGCCGCAAGCGGGCCGTTTCCTCCTGGGTCTACATCGCCACTGTGATCGCCGCCGCCAGAAAGGGCGTTGCCACACCCTCGCTGCCGCCGATTCCGTCCGGGACGTGAACGGTTACGTCGCCACGGGCAACCGAACCGAAGCGTGGTGTCGGTTAGCTGAAGATCAGCGCTAATCACCTTATGAATTATACATGGATCAATCTTCGCATATTTCGCCAGCTAAAATGTTAATGAAAATATAAATTTGTCCAACTGTGGTATTTTCAAAATTTCGGCCATGTTCTTGTTTGATCTCAAGGCCTCGTTATAGTTATGGGTGTTATAGGCAATGTGCATTGCCACTAGAATTCGACAGTTTGCAGCCCGAAAAGCATTGTCATCGTCGCTGACCTATTGCGGGGAAATATGGGCCAATGCCGCTTCGAGTGGAACTTGACAATGTCGTAATGGACGCTGTCGTGTTGCATGCATCGTATGCACGGCATTTCTGTTGCGGTCAAGGGCGGGCACAGCCCGGCGTAGCGACCCCTTGAGGGGCAGCAAAAATGCCTTTACGCTCAAGGGAGTAGGGTTGATTGCGGCTTTTCGCAGCCAGCCCCTGAGCCATATCGTTATACACAACTCAGCCATGCCCCTCGCGCATTGACTGCAACGCGGTGGCCACATCCATGACGCGCTGCAATCCCTGCCAGATTGTTTTGACCCCGTGTGAACGGGCTTTGAAAAGCGCGCAAATTTGGGCTTTGCACGCGGTTTTTGTTAAATTCCCCGCCGTGCCCGGGACGGGGTAGCTTGACTATTTCGCGATTTGTGCATCAAGCCCGCTGGGGAACGATCTTCCCCCAGTGGGAGCCCGCGGCAGGCGTCTACGGCCGCGCGCATGGCGAAAAGCCACGCGCAATGGCACCCAGATTTGCGCGCTTTTACAAGCCCGCTAACACCCCGGGCTCCTCGTCGCTCTTGCGGCCAAGGAAGCCGCCGAGCTAGGCGATCAATCGCAACACTTCATTGAGACGGAGCGGTACGGTGTCAACAGCGATTTAAAACTGATACAGTTTTGGCGTCCGCAGCGATTTAAAACTGATACACCTCCATCACCAGCACGCGCTGGATTTTCACTCTTTTCATAGCTCGTTCAGCCAGCCTTGCCGGCACTAATGCCCTTGACGGTACCGGCCTGCCGCTGGTGCTTGAGCCGGTAGCTTTCGCCAGCGATCGGCACGATATGCGCGTGGTGTAGCAACCGGTCCAGCAGCGCTGCGGTCAACGTCGCGTCCTGCGCAAACGTCGCGTCCCATTGGCCGAACGGCAGGTTGCTCGTCACGATCAGGCTGCCTTTTTCGTACAGTGCCGCGATTACCTGGAAGAACAGGTTGGCCTGCTCGCGGTTCATCGGCAGGTAGCCGATTTCATCGATGATGAGCAGCCGGTACGCCTTGATGGCCCGGTGCTGTATCATCATCACGCAAATGCGACGTCAAAGTCACCTCCTGCTGGCCACCGGTTTGATTGGGGAAAAAATGAAATTCACCGACGAAATGGCAGCCGCCTTTCCAAAACGAAATCCACTGCCGGAGGTGTTGCGGCAAGCCCTGCAATTCATGGAAGAACACGGCTGCGTCCGGACGCGCCGCGATGGGAGCCGGTATATGACCGTGTACCCTGAGCCCGAATATGGCGATGTCACGTCAACCGCCTTCCACGTTCCGCGCCCTGCCGCTACCGCCGGCTGGACACGCCGCGATGATCCCGAGGTCAACGACCGCCTGGTGATATTCCTCAGAACCGGGGGAGATGGATCCTGGGCCGGGCTGTGGCTGGACGACGATGGGCGACAGCGGATCGTTCATCTGGGCTCGGGTTCCGGGTCGATGATGCTTTGTGTGCTGACAGAAAATATGGAAGACCTGTTGCGTTTGCTGTCAATTGGTTATACCGAACTCTGTTGGCCCGACGAGTTCGAACGAACTCCGGATGAGGTATTCGAGGAGCGCTGCGACGACGATGACGACGACACTCCGCCACCTCTGCTGTTTCAAAACTATGTTGAAGGGACACTCGGACTGAGCATTCCAGAACGGGCGTCCGAGATCGTTTCAATTACCGTCAGCATGGACGACCCGGAATCGCGTGACGCATTCTTGATGTGGATCAAGCGCCTTAACGATCAGTGACGGGCTGCCATGCGCATGCAAATCGTTGGTGGTTTGCCGGGAAGCGGCGCGTAACCGGCCTCGATCGCGCGCATTTCCGTCTGCTTCTCAAGCGAGTTCACAGTTGTTAAGTTTGCTGAATGAACTATGTCCGATGTCCAGCCTTGGGCCGGATGAGAGGATGGGGCCGCGATCGATCATTGACAGCGCTTGATGTACTTCGAACAGCTTGCCGTTCACGTGCGACACGCCGAACTGCAGCAGCCGTGCGGTGTGCATGGCAAGGTAGCGGTTGGCATTGTCAGCATCCTCAAACAGATAGATGCCGCCCGCCTCGTTGGTACTTTCGTTTACGGTCCAGATCTTCCAGATGAGACCAGGTTCCTTGGCGATTGAGTGCGCCAGATCTTTCATGGCCTCGCCCATCTCCTCACCCCACGGCCCTTGGTAAGGGAAATCGACTTGTAGAAGGTATGCCATTGCTTCGTCCTTTCTGGTGTTGAAAAAGTGTGTTCTGTTTCTGCGTTCGCCAGCGCCTGACGCCGCCGCCGCAGTGTTTCTCGCGGTGACAAAAACAGTTTATCTGTTCTTGAAAACCAGATATATATATGAAACAATCACACTTTGTTCCATTTTATTGAACAGTTATGGATAAGCTTTCAGCGATGCTGACTTTCACTGCAGTGGCAGAGGCCGGCAGTTTTACCAAGGCCGCCGACGCGCTGGGTCTGCCAAAGACAACCGTGTCGCAGCGTATCTCCGGCCTGGAGCGTTATCTGGAGGTGCGTCTGCTGCACCGAACGACACGGGCGCTGACATTGACCGACGATGGCCAGGCATATTTTGAGCGCTGCCAGGTCATCCTGCAGGAGATCGACGACGTGGAAGACGCGCTCAGAAGCAGCACGGCCACGCCGCGTGGACGCGTGCGGATCGAATGCCTGGCCTCGGTCGCGCGCTGGGTAATCGCACCGAAATTGCATGAATTTAAAAGACTGTATCCGGAGCTCTCGGTTCGGCTCGGCAGCAATGATCGGATCAGCCATTTGCTGGAGGATGGCATCGATGTAGCCATCCGCGGCGGGCGCCTGGACGATTCAACCTTGATTGCGCGGCCAGTTTGCGAGGTGCAGTTTGGCCTGTATGCAGCGCCTGCCTATATCCGGGCGGCAGGAAAGCCGGCCCATCCGCTGGATTTGACTGCGCACCAGCTGCTTTCGTGGTTCGGCGGTCAACGCAATGCATTTGCGTGGCGGCTGGGAACCGCTGCGGAGTCGTGTGAGCTTCGAGCCGGCGACGGGCTGCGCTTTGATGATCCGGACGTAGCGATTGCCGCGTGTATCGCAGGCAGCGGCATCTGCCCAGGCTCGCCGTTTGCCGTCGAGAGCGCGGTGCGTTCCGGGCTGCTGATCCCAATATTGCCGCAATGGGCCTTCCCCGCACGCCCGATTCATCTGATCTATCCCAGCAAGAAGCAGCTGTCGATGAACGTGAGGGTTTTCGTAGAATGGGCGCTGGAGTTAATCCGGCTTGATCCGAATATCCGCATGACCCCATGGGATTTGGCTCGTAGCTTGCAAGTATGACGGCACCGTTTCAAGTGCAAAGTGCGGCTGCGGGGATACCTTTCCTTGAGCACTCCGGGTTCCCGAAAGTCTGTAGCGGCACGCTGCCCTTGCGACACGCGGTGGCCGTCAAGCCAGTTGCCGCCTGAATTCGTAGCTATGCTGCTCTTTTAAGCAGAATGTTTTCCTCTGCTTCAACGCCGTTGCTGCTCGTTTTTTCCGGATTGAGATGGACCATTGAGACCGGCCGGCAATGGCGGGTATCGCCGCTCAAGCGGCAAACGGGCGGGCCCGGCTTGCGCCGGCACCCGCCCCCTCAAACGGCCATGCCGTGAATTACTTGGCCACTGGCGCCGCAGCCGCTGCCGTATCGGCAGGACGCTTCAGCCACATCACCCAGTAACGCGCCAGGTCGCCGATGCCATCGGTGCCCTTGATGCCTTCGAAGGTCTTGATCGCATCATCCTTGCGGCCGCCCTTGGCCAGCGCCATGCCCAGCTTGAGCTTGGCTTCTTCTGGACGCTTCAGGCCGCCTTTGGCGATGCCTTTTTCGATCAGGTCGATACCCTTGGCGTGCTCGTCCATGGTCGAGTACGCGTATCCGAGGTTGACCAGGCCGGTGCCGTCTTTCAGCTTGGACGCACTGGCTTCGCCCGAAGCGATGTTCTTGACGTCGTCCGCGGCGTTCTTGTTGGCGCGCTCGCGCAGCGACTTGTGCTTGGCGGCGTTGGCGCCCGTGCCCAGCACATTCGCGGCGAAACCGGCGTCAACCGCTTTCTTCGCTTCGATCGGGAAACCGGCCAACAGCGCCAGTTCGGCCATCTCGACATACTGTTCCGCTTCCATTTGCTTGAGCACGGTCGTCTCGAGACGATACGCGTCCAGCTGCAGTTTGCTGTTGAAGCTGGTCTTGCCGTACATGCGGTGCAGCAGGTCGGCCCACAGTTCTTCGGTCGGATACGAGGCCACCAGCTTCTCGACGGTGGCGGTGTAGGTCGCCATGTCCTTCTGCTTGCCGGCGATCGTGGCCAGCAGGCGCAGGTCGTCCGCTGGCGGCACCTTGCCGGCCTTTTCGGATTCGGCCAGCATGGCGGTCACTTCGGTCTTGGCCGCTGCGAAATCGTTGTTCAGGAAGTAGGCACGCACGATCGAGCCGCGCACGCGGGTCGGCGAGCCGCCGTCGCTGATGTAGCGCTTCATCCATTCAATCGCCTTCGGATAGTTCTTGGCGTTGAACTGCATGTTACCCATCGCCAGGATGAATTCCGGCTTGTCGGCGGCCGGCGTGCTTGGCGAGTTGATGATCGCTTCGAGCGAGCTCATGGCCAAGGCATCGTTGCCGCTGGCCGAGGCCAGCGCGAATTTCATGCGTTCGATGACGTAGGTTTCGTACGGGGTACGGTTGGCGAAGGCTTCGGCGGCGGTGACTTTTTCCTGGACTTCGGCGAATTTTTTACCGTCGATCAAGCCTTTGATCATGCCTGGCTCGAGCAGCTTGTACAGGTCCGGACGAACGGTGTCGGGTTTGGTCGGCGCCGCGCTGGTCGCAGGCGTTGCCGGAGCGGTTTGTGCGCTGGCGCTGGTCATCAGGGCGGGGACGGCGTTAAGGCCAATGGCGGCCAAGATCAGGCTGATACGAGCGAGACGAAACTGGGACATGGAAAATCCTTCAATCAAAGACATAAAGACAGCCTGACGCTATAACGCATCAGAGCGCCGAACCGTGGACACGTGACCTGCAAATGCGACATCCGACTCAGGGGACCTCGGATGCGAATTTCGGACGAAGCGCATATTGTTACATAAACTTTATCTTTGCACGCTGATTTCCGTGCGAACCGGTTTATGCACGGGCAAACGCGCGTCCGTGGGCGTCGAACAGATGGCAGTGCGCGGGCGGCAAATGCAGCGCGATGCGCTCGCCCGCGCGCAGCATGGCGCCGCCCTGCGGCTGGCGCAGCGCGATCAGGGCCGGGTCGCCCGGCATGCTGGCGTAGACGATGGTCTGGTCGCCCAGGTACTCCACGTGGCCGACCACGGCGGCCACCACATTGGATTGCTGCGTGGCTTGCTGCGTGGCCTGCGGCAGCACCGTCATGTGCTCGGCGCGCACTCCCAGCGTGACCTGGTCGTCGATCAGGGCCTCGCTGCCGTCGGCGTCGGCGTCGACCAGCGTGCCGTCGGCCAGGCGCACGCGCACCCCGATGGCGCCGATATGGGCCACCCCGGCGGCGAGAAAGTTCATCTTCGGCGCACCCAGAAAGCCGGCCACGAACAGGTTGCCCGGATTGTTATACAGCTCGTAGGGCGTGCCCACCTGCTCGATGCGCCCGCCGTTGATGACCACGATGCGCTCGCCCAGGGTCATCGCCTCGACCTGGTCGTGCGTCACGTAGATCATGGTGGTCTTGAGTTCCTTGTGCAGGCGCGAGAGTTCCACCCGCATCTGCACGCGCAGGCTGGCGTCGAGGTTCGAGAGCGGTTCGTCGAACAAGAACACCTCGGGCTTGCGCACGATGGCGCGCCCGATCGCCACGCGCTGGCGCTGCCCGCCCGACAGCTCCTTCGGCCGGCGCTGCAGCAGGTGGGTGATCTGCAAGATCCCGGCGGCGCGCCCGACCTGGGCCTTGAGCTCCTCGCCCTTGTGCCCGGCCAGCTTGAGCGCGAACGCCATGTTCTCGAACACGGTCATGTGCGGATACAGCGCGTACGACTGGAACACCATCGCCAGCCCGCGCTTGGCCGGCGCCACATCGTTGGCCAGCAGGCCGCCGATATGCAGCTCGCCGCCGCTGATATCTTCAAGCCCCGCGATCATGCGCAGCAAGGTCGACTTGCCGCAGCCGGACGGCCCCACGAAGACCACGAATTCGCCATCGGCGACCGTCAGGTCGATGCCGTGGATAATGGTCTGCTTGTCGTCATAGCGCTTGACGACGCCCTTGAGGGTGACGGCCGCCATGTCAGGTCGCCGCCGACGGCTTGGCGGCGGCCAGCTCGGCCTGCTGGCGTTCGCTTGCGCTCATCGGAATCATCTGCGACAGGATCGCCACCGGCACCGCCGCCGCCAGCACCCACAGGAAGAAGTTGTGGTAGCCGAGTGCGATCTGGATATCGCCGCTGATCCACTTGAACAGCGAAAAGCCGAGCTGCATGATCCCGGTCGCGAACGCATAGTGCGCGGTCTGGTATTTGCCCGGCGCGACCACCTGCATCATGTACAGGATCAGGCCCACGAAGCCGAAGCCGTAGCCGAACATCTCCACGCTGAGCGCAGCGCCGATCAGGGTCAGGTCGGTCGGCAGGGTGGTCGCAAGGAAGTAGAACACCAGGTTGGGCAGGTTCACCGCCAGGATCAGCACCAGGATGGCGCGCTTGAGGCCCAGCCACGACGTAAAGTAACCGCCCGCGATGCTGCCGACCACAAAGGCGACGGTGCCGGCGGTGCCGTACACGCCGCCCACTTCGATGGTGCTCAGTCCCAGCCCGCCCAGGTTGCGCGCTTCACGCAGGAATAGCGGGCCGATGGTCTGCACCTGCGCTTCGCCGGCGCGGAACAGGATGATGAACAGGACCGAAACCCAGATGCCGGGCTTCTTGAAAAAGTCGATGATCACTTCCTTGAGCGTGCGCGCGATCGCGCTTGCGGTGATATCGGCGCCGACCGGATTTTTTGCCAGCGGCAGCGCCCAGCCGTTGTACAGGCCGAGCGTGACCATCATCAGCGCCAGGATGCAGAACACGATGGTCCAGGCCGACGTCACGCCGAGGGTCTTCTCGAAATACCCGGCCAGCAGCAGCAGGCCGCCCGACGAGATGAAGCGCCCGGCGTTGAAAAAGGTGCCGGTCCAGCCGGCGTAGGCCGCTTGTTGCGTCTGCGTCAGGCTGGAGATATACAGGCCGTCGCAGGCCACGTCGTGCGTGGCCGATGACATGGCGACTAAAGTGAGCATGACCACGCAGGCGGCAAACCAGAACGGCATGTGCAGCGCGAGCGCCACCAGCCCAAGGCAGGCGCCGCCGATCAGCTGGAAGCTGACCACGATGATTTTCTTGCTGCTTGCCAGTTCCAGGAAGGGGCTCCAGAGCGGCTTGAAAATCCAGGCCGACATGATCGCCGCCGTCCAGTGCGAGATGTCGTCGTTGGCCACGCCCATGCTCTTGAACATCTGGCCGGCCACCATCGCCACCGCGAAAAAGGGCAGGCCCTGCGCCAGGTACAAGCTGGGGACCCAGGCCAGTGGGCTGCGTTCTTTTCTGGTTGTTTTAGTCAGTTCCATCGACATCCTTGGGTGGGTTGCTTAACTACGTCACTTAACTACGTCATTTGACTACGTCATTTGACTACGTCACTTGACCGCGCCGTCCATGCCGCGCATGAAGAAGCGCTGCGTGAACAGGAAGGCGGCCAGCGTGGGCAGGATCGTCAGCACGGTGCCGGCGGCGATCACGCGGGTGCTGCTGCCGAAGGTGCCGCGCAAATACAGCACGCCCACCGACAGCGGAAATTCATCCGGTTTGCTCATCACGATCGAGGGCCAGATGTACTCGTTCCAGGCCTCGACCGCGGTCAGGATGCCGACCGTGGCCAGCCACGGCGCGATCAGCGGCAGCATGATCTTGCTGAAGACGACCCATTCCGAGGCGCCGTCCACGCGCGCGGCGTCGATCAGGTCTTGCGGCACTTCCTCGAAGGCTTGCTTGAGCAGCAGGATGGCCACCGCCGTCACCACGTTCGGCAGAATCACGCCGGTGTAGGTGTCCACCAGCGACAGCTTGGTCACCGTAATGAAGTTCACCAGAAAATTCACTTCCGACGGCAGCACCAGGGTGGCGAGGATGATCCCGAACACCAGTTTGCGGCCACGAAAGCGCATGCGCGCCAGCGGGTACGCCGCCAGCGAACACAATGCCAGCTTCCAGAACACGGTACACACGGCAATCAGCACCGAGTTCTTGAAAAACGCCAGGATCGGAATCGCGCGGAACACCTCGGCAAAGTTCTCCAGCGACGGCTTGCGCGGCCAGAAGGTGGGCGGGAAGGCGAACACATTGCCTTCGGTCGACATGGCCGTGACCAGGGTCCACCAGAACGGGAACACGCACACCACCGCGAGCGCGCACAGGATCAGGTAATGGCCGAACGTGGCCAGCGCAGGGGCGCGCATCAGCGGTGCTTCGGCTTGAGGTAGCGCAGGCACATCAGCGCGATGCCGATGCAGATGCTCGACACTACCAGGCTGGCGGCCAGGGCGCGCGGCAGCTTGAGGTGCTTGAGGCCCTGGTCGTAGGCGTAGTACAGGGCGGTGAAGGTCGAATTCATCGGCCCGCCCTGGGTCAGCACGTCCACTTCCTGGTACGCCTTGAGCGCGGCCAGCACCGACAGGATCGTACACACGGCGATCGTGGGCCTGAGCATCGGCACCGTGATCTTCCAGAACTGCTGCCAGCGGTTGGCGCCATCGAGCATGGCCGCTTCCTGCATGTCGGCCGGGATCGATTGCAGCGCGGCCAGGTACATCACCATGTACCAGCCAAGCCCGCGCCAGAGCGTGACGAACATCACCGCGAACAGGGCCAGGGTGTCGTCGGTCAGCCAGCCGATCGGCGCGTTGGCCAGGCGCAGTTGCATGAACACGTAATTGAGCGTGCCCTGTTCATGGAACATGAAGCCCCACATGATGCCCACCACCGACACGGTCGTCACCACCGGCACGTAGAAGGCGGCGCGGAACCAGCGGATGCCGGGCAGCTGGTTATTGACCAGCACCGCCAGCGCCACTGCGCCGACCTGCACGAACGGCACCATCACCAAAAACAGCAGTGAATTCTTGAGCCCCGTGACGAACATCTCGTTATCGAAAATGTAGCGGAAGTTATCCAGTCCAACGAACGAGGTTGGCCGGATCAGGGAATAGTCGGTGAATGCGAGGAACGAACCGTAAGCGACCGGCCAGAACGAAAACACGGCCAGCAGCACCAGTGCCGGTGCCAGGAACAGCCATGCTTGCAGGGTGTGGCGCCGTGTCTTCATCAGTGCGGCCGCTGTTTGGACAGCTTCTTGTTCCA
Organism: Massilia genomosp. 1; assembly: GCF_011682185.1. Classification (NCBI taxonomy): domain Bacteria; kingdom Pseudomonadati; phylum Pseudomonadota; class Betaproteobacteria; order Burkholderiales; family Oxalobacteraceae; genus Massilia; species Massilia genomosp. 1. The sequence continues at coordinate 45,045 of NZ_WHJF01000042.1, read as the reverse complement.
GATCGCGACCGCCTGGTCGAGCGCCTGCCGCACGTCCTGCTTGCCGGTGACGCCCGCTTCGACCGCCTTGACCAGCGAGCGGCGCAGTTCGTCGTAGTCGTCGATCCCGGCCACGTACAAGGTGTGCGAGTGCGCCATCGAGCGGGCTCCCGCTTCCACGGCTTTTTCGGCGGCGCCGGCGTTGCTTGGGTGCGCCAAAAAATACGGATCGGCGGCCGCCTTGACGGCGGTGGGGAATACGCTGGCCTGTTTGGCAAAGGCGAGTTGGTTGGCGTCGCTGGTCAGGTACAGCGCGAACTTGCCGACCGCCGGCAGCAGCTTCGCATCGACCCCCTTGGGGATCGCGAAGTGAATCAGCCAGCCGCCGTCGGCGATGCCGGTGGGGCCGAGCGGCGCCGGCGCCACGCCGGTCATCGCATAGATCTCCTTGGCGTCGGCCTGGATGCGTTTGAGGGCCGTCGGCGGGGCGAGCAGCATGCCGAGGCGTCCGCCCTTGTAGGCGTCGACCACGGCCGGGAAGTTATCTTCGGCGAACAGGCTTTCTTTCAGCAGCCCGCCGGCCTTGTAGGTCGCGGCGAGCTTTTGCACCAGCGCCACATGCTGCGCCGAATTGAACACCGCCTTGCCATCCTTGATGACGGCCAGGCCCTGCCACATGAACAGGCCATCGATTTTCGACAGCGCCGGGGCGATGCCGGCCTTGCCGGTGCGCGCCGCGATCTGGCGCGCAAACGCCAGTTGTTCGTCGAAGCTTTGCGGGCCGCGCGTCAAGCCCGCCTCCTTGAAAATGCGCTGGTTGTAGGCGATCACGGCGACGTTGCTGTACATCGGGAAACCGTAGGTCTTGCCCTTGAAGCGCAGGTCTTCCAGGGTGCTGGGAATGTAGCTGGCCCTGGACGCGCCGAGCAGGGCGTCGATGGGCGTAAGCAGTTCGTCGCGCGCGTATTCGTCGGCCCAGGGCACGTTCAGGTTGACCAGCGCCGGCGGCGTGCCGGCCACGATGCGCGTGACCAGCTTGGTCTGGATGACATCCCACGGAAAATCGATCCACTCGATCTTCACGCCCGGATTGGCCGCCTCGTAATTGCGCGCCACCGAGTCGAAGAACGGCGTGAACTTGGGCTTCATGCTGAAGGTCCAGAATTCGATTGTCGTCTCGGCGGCGGCGGCGGCGGTGGGTGCGGCCAGTCCAAGTGCCATCCATGCCGTCAGCAGTATCGTTTTCATCGATGGCGGGGCCGGGTCAGTTGGTCTTGGTGACTTTGCTGAGGTGGCGCGGACGGTCCGGGTCCATGCCGCGCGCTTTCGACAGGTGCGCCGCCATCACGTAGAAGGCCTGCACCGCGACGATCGGGTCCAGGTCCGGGGTGGCGGCAATCGGCAGGGTCAGGTCGCGCTCGGGTACGTCGGCGGGCGCTGCCAGCAGCACGCGCGCGCCACGGGTGCGCATCTCGGCGGCGAGCGCGATCAGGCCGGCCTGGGTCGGTCCGCGCGTTGCGAAAATGAGCAGCGGGTAGCCATCTTCGATCAGGGCCATCGGGCCGTGCTTGATTTCGGCGCCGCTGAAGGCTTCGGCCTGCAAGGCCGAGGTTTCCTTGAACTTGAGCGCCGATTCGAGCGCGATCGGAAAACTGATGCCGCGTCCGACCACCATGATGTTGCGCGCCGGCGTGAGCACGTCCAGCGCCGCCGACCAGTCCACCTCGGTAGCGCTGCGCAATGCGTCCGGCAGGGCGGCCAGGCCTTCGCTCAGTTCCGGGTCGTTCTGCCACTGCGCCACCAGGCGCGCGCCGGCCACCAGGCTGGTAATGAAGCTCTTGGTGGCGGCCACGCTTTGCTCTTTGCCTGCGCGCAGCGGCATGGCCCACTCGGCGGCGGCGGCCAGCGGCGAATCGATATCGTTGACCAGCGCGATGGTGGTGGCGCCGCCGTCGCGGAAGTACTTGATCGGTTCGACCACGTCCGGGCTCTGGCCCGATTGCGAAATGGCGATGGTCAGCGTGTCGCGCGTGACCAGCGGCGACTTGTACAAGGTCACCAGCGACATCGGCAGGGAGGCCACGATGCGCCCCATGCGCGCCATGATCAGGTAGGCGCAGTAGTTGGCGGCGTGGTCGGAGCTGCCGCGCGCCACCGTCAGCGCGGTGTTGAAGGTGGTGGTCCTCAGCTTGCGGCCCAGTTCCGCATAGCGTTCGACGTCGTTTTCCAGTTGCAGGGCGACGCAGTCGGCGGCGGACAGGGCTTCTTTAAGCATCAGTGAGGTCACACTTTTCTCCTTCGATATAGACAGCTTTGATTTTCAAATCGCGGTCCAGCACCACCATGTCGGCAAAGGCGCCCGGCGCCAGGCGTCCGCGTTCGGTTTCGCCGAGGTAGTCGGCGGCATACGTCGAGACCCGGTGCGACGCGTCTTCCAGGGTCAGGCCCAGGCTCACCAGGTTGCGCAGCGCCTGGTCCATGGTCAAGGTGCTGCCGGCCAGGGTGCCGTCGGGCAGGCGCACGCCGCCCATGCATTTCTGCACGCTGTGGCGGCCAAGCTTGTAGTCGCCGTCGGGCATGCCGGTGGCGGCGGTGGAATCGGTGACGCAGTACAGATGCGGGATCGCGCGCAGCGCCACCTTGATGGCGCCCGGGTGTACGTGCAGCAGGTCGGGAATCAGTTCGGCGTACTGCGCATGCGCCAGCGCCGCGCCGACCATGCCCGGCTCGCGGTGATGCAGGCCGCTCATGGCGTTGAACAGGTGGGTAAAGCCGGCCGCGCCGTGCTCCAGCGCGGCCACGCCATCTTCGTAGGAACCGAGCGTATGCCCGATCTGCACGCGGATGCCGGCGTTACTCAGTTCCCTGACTAAATTGAGGTGGCCGGCGATTTCGGGCGCCACGGTAATGAGGCGCATCGGCGCCAGTGTGCCCAGTTGCTGCACTTCGGCCAGGGTGGCGGCGCGCGCGTAGTTCGGCTGCGCTCCCAGCTTGCCGGAGTTGATGTACGGGCCTTCCAGGTGTACCCCGAGGATGCGCGCCGCGCCCGGACGGCGCTCGGCGCAGGCCGCGCCGATGGCCTTGAGCGCACGCGTGATTTCGTGCGGCGGCGCCGTCATGGTGGTGGCCAGCAGGCAGGTGGTGCCGTGCCTGGCGTGCATGGCCGCGATGATATGGGGCGCGTCGCCGGCTTCCATGATGTCCTTGCCGCCGCCGCCATGCACGTGCAGGTCGATGAAGCCGGGGATGACGTAGTCGTCGCCGTTGACCGCCGGATCGACCGCGCCGCCATGCATGCCTGTGACCCGTTGGCCGAAGCTGATCGCGCCGTTGATCCAGCCGCTGCTGGTCAGGATATTGCCCTTGATTGCATCGCTCATCGGCGCGACTCCGCTACAAATTCATAATAATCGCTGCGGCAGAACGAGTGGGTCAGTTCCACCGCCGCGCCGCTGTCCAGGTAACTCACACGGGTAATGTGCAGCATCGCCGCGCCCGGCGCCAGGCCGGCCAGGCGCGCCTGCTCCGCATTGGCGTTGACGGCGCGGATATGCTGCAGCGCGCGCATCGGAATGGCGCCGCGCGCCTCAAGGTAGCCGTACAGCGAATCGGTCACGCCGTGCGGATCGGGCATGTGGATCGCCGGGATGGTGGTCGTTTCGATCGCCATCACCACATCGTCGGCGGTACGCAGGCGGCGCAGGCGCGCCACCGGCATGTTGGGCGAGAGCCCGAGCGAGAGCAGTTCCAGGGGAGCTGCCACGCCGATCTCGCGTTCCAGCCAGCGCGAGCCGGCCGTGAAGCCGCGCTGGCTCAGTTCTTCCGAAAAGCTGGTCAGGCGCGAGAGCGGCTGTTCCAGCTTGGGCGTGATGTAGGTGCCGGAGCCGCGCCGGCGCGTCAGCATGCCGCGCTCGCACAGCATGTCGATGGCTTTGCGCGCGGTCACGCGCGAGATGTCGAGCATGTCCGAGAGCATGCGCTCGGACGGCAGCGCTTCGTTGGCGCGCCAGTCGCCGCTGGTGATGCCGGCCGAGAGCTTGTTCGCCAGCTGCATATACAGTGGGGTGACGCTGTCGGCGTCGGGCTTGAAATCGCTGAGCTGCGCAAGCATGGTTAGTGTCCTCTCACGTGGAGTTCGATCATGCGCAGCGCGCCGCTGGCGGAGTCGCCCAGGGGAGCGACGCTGCGTGCCAGCAGGTCTGGCGGCAGGTAAGCGCGCAGCGGCGCGCCAAGGCCGCCGCACAGGGCCAGCGGCAGTTGGCCGGTGGCGTCGAGCGCGTGCGCCATCAAGGCCACTTCGCGCCCGGCATCGGCCAGGATGGCGCGCGCGGTGTCGCACGTAGCCGCATGCGCCACCACCAGTGGCGCCAGCGAGGCGAACACGGTCTGGGTGGCGCCCCCGATCCACACCTGGATCGCATTGCGCTCGCCGCCGCAGGCGTCGATCACCGCTTGCGCAAAGGCGCTGTGCGGCGCGCGGCCGTCGATGACTTTTTCGATATGGGCGATGGCGCGCAGGCCCATCCAGCCGCCGCCGGCTTCGTCGCCGGTCGGAAAACCCCAGCCGCCCACTTCGCGAAAGCTGCCGTCGGCCAGCAAGGCCTGGCCCACGCTGCCGGTGCCGATGGCGACGATGGTGCCGGGATTGCCGCCATGCGCGCCGATCAGGGTGGTGTGGCCGTCGTTTGCCAGGCGCATGCTGCCGAAGCCCGGATCGGCGCTGATAAATTGTTCGGCCCACAGCGGATTATGCACGCCGGCCATGCCGAGACCAATGCCGATGCCGGCCTTGGGCGGCTGCGCGATGCCGGCCGCGCCAAAGGCCGAGGCGATCGCTTCGGCGACCGACTTCCACGCCTGCGCAATGCCGAGCGAGAGACCGGACGGTCCGCCCTGGCCTTGTGCCAGCTGGCTGCCGTCGGCGCGCGCCAGGCGCACTCTGGTACCGGTTCCACCGCCATCGACGCCGATGAGATATTCGATCATGTTTGCTGTTGTCCGGGTTCTGAAGTGGGGAAGGTGTGGGCACTATATGATCGCCTAACCACCTTGTCAACAGGTATTTAAGTGGTATTATAAAATACCGAATTGGCATGCTGCCGCAACTTGCCATTATCGGTTTAACCAATTGTTTTTAAACGTATTTCTGAGCAAGGGGAATGGTATTGTGCTGGCTCTGGTTTAGTGCCAATTTGGTATGCACGGAGAAGCGCGCGCCGACGCCCGGGGAGGGCGGCGGCATGGGGCGGCGCGCCTGGGCCGAACGGTCGTTCAGCCTTTGAAGCCGTTCGCTTTGCCGACCTTGGAAGATACCAGGCACGCCATGGTGGCCTGTTCGAAAGCCGGGTTGGAAATCACCGCAGCATAGTGCTGGAAGGCGGGATTTTCGAAAATGGACGGCATCTCGGTGCGCTCGTCATCGGTGACTGACGACCAATCCACACGCGGAAAAGCGTCTTGATCGAGCTTGGCGATGATCGACCTGTGGGTGATGTCGATCACTTTTTTCCCCAGCGGCGAATTGAATATCCGGACCAGTTGCACGGCGTCCGTGGGCGTGATCGGACCGCTGGCGTAGGCCCGGCCCATGCAGTCGCGTATGTCGCTCAGGTCGGCGACGGCGACCTTGGCCAGGAATGCGGCGTAGGGGTTCTGGTCGCCTTGCGCGCGCTTGGTGGACACGCGCGCCGATACGGCCGCCATTTCCTTGTAATTTGCCAGGAAGCGCGTGGCGTCGACGAGTTGGAGGAACGCCGCATCGGGCTTGGCCTGGAGTGTGCTGGTATCCGAGCCAAGCGCCGCGTTGCAGGCGCCGATGAAAATCAGGAGGGCGGCAGAGCGCATGGTTGTTTTTAACATGCGCCCATTGTATCTGCCTGCCTGACTGCCAGGCAGCTTGCGCTAACGCGTTCGCCGCGATGTGGTTTCAGGCACGCACGGTGTTACCGGTCGCACCATCAGCCGCGCGTCGCCCTGGCGCCTTTGCGGTCATAGCGCATCAGTTGCGCGGCGCCGTTGCCGGCCGCCTTGACGCGTACTTCCACGTTGCCCGAGCCGCGTACGGTCACCTTGGGCTGTTGCACCACCAGCTCTTCGGCGTCGATGCTGCCCGAACCGTTCAGGTCGGCGACGAGCGTGCCGACCGCGCCGTCGATGTCGATCTCGCCGGAACCGGTCACCACCAGGCGCGCCTTGTCGGCCTGCAGTTGCTTGACGGTCAGCTCGCCCGAGCCATGCAACTCACCCAGGAATTCCTCGCTGCCGCCGGGGACGCAGACTTCCCCCGATCCGCGCAGCACGGCGCTGGCGCGCTTGAGGTTCATGCTGCAGGCGTCGAAGCTGCCTGAGCCGTTTACATTGGCCTGCAAGACGCCGACGTCGCCGCCGAGGTCGACGTCGCCAGAGCCTTGCATGCTCACGTTCAGCTTCGCGGTTTTCAGTTGGAACATCTCGACATCGCCCGAGCCGCTCACGTTCAGTGCGAATTGCGCGCTCTCGACATCGCGTGCCGACACGTCGGCGCTGCCGGCATTGGACAGGCTGTGCAGGCCGGGCGCCCTGATCTTGATGGTGACGCGTTCCTTCCGGTTGAAGCGGATGTTGATGCCGCCGGGCGCACGCGGGCGCACGATCAGGGTATCGCCCTTGACGATGGTGTCGATGTCGTCGAGTTCCTTGCGCGGGCCCGACAGCGCGAGTTCTTGCGTGCCCACGCCTTTGATCTCGACTGTGTAAGGGCCGGACACGTCGATCGCGTGGAAGGGCGCGACCTTGCGCACATCGTAGATGTCCTCGGCGTGGGCGGCGGCCGCGGCGGCGCACAGGACGGTGGCGCAGGTGAGGTAGTTGAACAAGGTGGTCATGGCATGTGGCCGCTGGGCGGCGTTGAGTACGGAACATGAACAATACGGCCATCCGGGCGCGCACGCGCGTAGCAGGCGACGAACGGACGAATCGGCGGCGTGAACGGTCGGGAAGCGGCTGTGCGCGGGCGGGCACGGGCGGGCACGGGCGCATGGGGATGCGGGCACGAAAAAAACGGGGGAGGGGAGGTCGGAAAACCCGAGGGGGCGTCGGGTTTTCCGGTGTGAACTGTGCTGCGAGCGTGCGGCCAGGGGCTGGCCGCCGCGAGGGGTACTCAATTAGTTCTTGTACTGTTCCAGCTGGATGGCGAAAGCGGTCTTGTAGTTCTTGACGAATTCAACAGCTTCGGCGCTCACGTCGGCGCGGTTGCGGCTGGTCGACTGGCTGATGGTGACAGCTGGCACGCTCAGGCTCGATGCGGCGGCGGCGGAAACAGCGGTGCTGGCGGCAGGGGCGTCGGCGGCAAAGGCCGAAGCACTCAGGACCAGGGCTGCAACAGCGGTAAACAAGGTCGATGCTTTCATAATATTTCTCCAGTATTCATTCAACGTCGCGTTTGTCTGCGGCGGCAAGAGCGGTGCTCTTTGATTAAGGTCAGTGTATTGCGTCTGATTGATTCGAAAAAGACCGAATGACGCAATGCACAATTGCTAAATTCGGAATAATCGATCTCAATCCACGCTTAGTTCGAGATCAGGTCGAGCTGGGTATTGAGGGTTGGACGGGCATTCTTGGCCGCTGCCAGCGCTTCGGCGCGCACCTCGGCGCGGCTGCGGGTCGACGACACGGCCAGCTCCGGCACGGCCAGTAGCGGCACGTTCAGGCGGGTGGCGCTGATGCTGCTCGCCGCCGCACTGACGCTTGCGCTGGCCACGGTGACATCGGCCGCAACAGCGGTAGCAGCAAAGTTTCCAACAGAAAACACGGCAACAGCAGCAATGAAGGACAATGATTTCATGGTGTTTCTCCAGTAATTGAGTGGAAACTGCGTGGACGTCGCTGGGACCTGGCGGCGCTGACGAGTTGCTTGTTTGCGATTGCTGGTCCATGTGAAGCAGTCTATACGTTGCGGTATCCGCAAAAAAGGCGAATACTCGCAATGCAACATTGCGCAATTTGGGATAATCCACAGTCGGAGGCGGGGATGGACAGGCTTCAATCAATGCGTGTGTTTGCCAAAGTGGTCGAGCAGGGCAGCTTTGCCCGCGCGGCGGAGGCGATGGAGATGTCGAACACCGTAGTGACGCGCAACATCGCCGACCTGGAAGCCCACCTCGGCACGCGCTTGCTCAACCGCACCACGCGCAAGCTCTCGTTGACCGAAACCGGCCGCCAATACCTGGAGCGGGTGCGCCAGATCCTGGCCGATATCGACGATGCCGACGCGGTCGCGTCCTCGTCGTCGCGCAAGGCCAGCGGGACCTTGCGGGTGTATTGCCATCCCGGCTTCGGCCAGTACCAGCTGGCCAGGCTGCTGCCGCTGTACGCCGCCACCGTGCCGGAGGTGGTGCTCGACGTCACCCTGGCCGACCATGCGGTCGATATCGTCGAAGAAGGTTTCGATGTCGGTATCTTCATGGGCTTGCAAAAATTCGACGCCAGCCTGATTGCGCGCCGCCTGGCCACGTCCAACGTGGTGCTGTGCGCCTCGCCCGACTACCTTGCGCGGCGCGGCGAACCGCTTACGCCGGTCGACGTGTCGTCGCACGATTGCCTCAATTTCGCCTTCGAGCAGTTGCGCCACAGCTGGCCGGTGACGTGGGAGAACAAACGGGTCGATGTGCCGATCACCCCACGCGTGATATCGAACAATATCTCGGTGCTGCGCCAGGCGGCCATCGCCGGCATGGGCATCATGGTGCGTTCCTCGCTGACCCTTGAAGACGACCTGAGCAGTGGACGGCTGGTGCAACTGCTCAAGGGTCACCATCTGGGCCGCCTGGAAGTGTCGCTGGTCTATCCGAGCCGGCGTTTGCTGTCGTACAAGGTGCGCAGTTTTGTCGATTTCATGACGGCCCAGTTTCCGCGCCCGGAAAGCGACCCCTGGCTGGCGCAAGTCTGAGGCGTTTCTTTCTCGCCACACTCGCTGACATTTTGTTCATGTCATGCCAATGTCATGTGCTATATTTCTAGTCGGAATTTAGTGATTCCAGAGTGGCATCAGCGATATGCTTTCTGGCAAATTTTACAAAAGCAAGAAGTTGCACGGGCACTAGCGGCCCATCTCGAAAGCCCGCCTCCGCGCGGGCTTTTTTTCGTCCGCGATTTTTGCGCCGGGTAGCGAAATTGCGCCGGGCAGTGTCATAATGTGACGATGTGAGACAACAGAGGTTTATTCGCTCCGCTCACGGATTAACAGGAGGAATAATGATTCGCTATATGGGCACACGGCAGACTGACGACGGTGCCGTCGTATATGTGTTTATTATCAACGGTGTGCAGAAAGAAATCCGCGAGCACGCGCTCAAGCAGTATCCCGGCTGTTACGAGATGCTGCCGGCGTCGGCCAAGCAGAAAATCGCTGCCAACCGCAATTGGCTGTCCAAGCTATAAATCGTTATCAGGAGCCCGCAATGAGTAAAGCGCAAGACAACAAGAAAGAAACCAAAAAAGAGCCCGCCAAGTCGGTGAAAGAGAAAAAAGAAGCCAAGAAGGTCAAGAAGGAAGAGCGCGCGCGTCAGTAAGCACGTTCTCCCGCGGAGGTCGGATGCGCCTGGCGATCGGTTCGAAGCAGGTTTTACCTGGTGCTGCCCGCTCGCGCGCACTGCCCGGGCGCAGCTGCGCCATGGCCCTGCTGGCGCTGGCCGCCGCCGCGCCGCTGGCCGCGCTGGCGGCGCCGTCGACCTTCGGCCCCGTGATCGGCAGCGCCATCCTGTGTCGCAGCCATCTCGACAATGCTTACTTCCACGATTACCTGGTGAGCGCCTTCGGCCCGTCCTACAAGCATGAGGGCGGCGCTTACTGGTTCAAGGCCGAGGGCACCTTGTGGGGCGCGCCGGTGACCGACATCATGATCAGCGACGATACCAGCGAACTGGTGTTCGTGGCCGCCGTGGCCGACACCACGCCCGACAAGCTCGAAGAATCGATCCGCAACGCCGTGGGCGTGCGGCACCTGTCAATCGACAATTCGCCATATCCGGTGCGCGCGTCCAATCCCGGCAGCAAGATCGTCTACTTCAAGACCAAGTCCAAGATTTACTGCGCCAAATACAAGCCGCTGCCCGTCGGCCGCTAGCGCGGGTGATGCACTTCCAGGGAATCCATGTACAAGCAATTCTTCAGCCTGAAGCAATCACCGTTTTCCATCGCCCCCGATCCCCGTTACCTGTTCATGAGCGAACGCCACCGCGAGGCGCTGGCGCACCTGCTGTACGGGGTCGGCAGCGGCGGCGGTTTCGTGCTGCTGACCGGCGAAATCGGCGCCGGCAAGACCACCGTGTGCCGCTGCTTCATCGAGCAGATTCCCCCCGACTGCCGCCTGGCCTACATCTTCAATCCCAAGCTGACGGTCGAGGAACTGCTGCTGTCGATCTGCGATGAATTCCGCATCGACCTGCCGCCGGCGCCGGCCGGCGCGGTCAGCGTCAAGAGCTATGTGGACGCCATCAACCGCTACCTGTTGCAGAGCCACGCGCAGGGCAAGAACAATGTGTTGATCATCGACGAGGCCCAGAACCTGTCGGCCGACGTGCTCGAACAGTTGCGCCTGCTGACCAACCTGGAAACCAGCGAGCGCAAGCTGCTGCAAATTATCCTGATCGGCCAGCCGGAGCTGCGTGCGATCCTGGCCCGGCCAGAACTCGAACAGCTGGCCCAGCGCGTCATCGCGCGCTATCACCTCGGCTCGCTCACCGAAGCCGAAACCGCCAGCTACGTCGCGCACCGGCTGGCGGTGGCCGGGGGCGGGGCGTCGCGGCCGTTTCCGCGTTCGCTGATGGGGCAGGTGTTCCAGTTGTCGCAGGGCGTGCCGCGCCGCATCAACTTGCTGTGCGACCGCGCGCTGCTGGGGGCGTATGTCGAAAACAGCCGCGAAGTGACGCGCCAGATCCTGCGCCGCGCCGGCAGCGAAGTGTTTTCGGGCGGCGCCACGGCGGCCGCGTCCAGGATGCGCTGGCAGTATGTTGCGGCCGGCCTGCTGGCGAGCGCCGTGATCGGCGCGGCGGCGGCATGGCAACTGCGCCCGCCCGCCAGGGCTGTGGCGGTGCAGGCGGCGCCGGCGCCGGTCAAGGCGCTCGCCGCCGTCGCGCCACCCCCGGCGCCGCCGGCGCATGCGCCGCGTGCGCCCGTCGCGCCGCTCACCCACGCCAGCGAAGCGGCTGCGCTGCACGCCTTGTCGGCGCTCTGGGGCGTGGCGCTGCCCGCCGGCGCGACCTGCGACGATGCATTGAAACTGAACCTGCGCTGCCATCAGGGCAAGGGCGGGCTGTACGAACTGCGCCTGCTCGACCGTCCGGCCGTGCTGACCTTGCGCGACGGGCCGGTGGTGAGCTACGCGCTGGTGACCGGCATGGACGAGAGCACCGTGCGCCTGAACGTGGACGGCAGCGAGCAGACGCTCGACTTCGGCGCGCTCGCCACCCGTTCGGACGGCAGCTTCGTGACCTTCTGGGTCATGCCGCGTTACTTCCGCGACCAGGTCGGCGCGGGCGAGCAGGGGGCCGACGTGGACTGGATCGCCTCGCGCCTGGCCAAGGTCAACGGGCTGGCCCCGCCGCCGGCCGATCGCCCGCTGGGCGCGCCGACCCTGGAACTGCTGCGCGCGTTCCAGGCCCGTCAAAACCTCAAGGCGGACGGCGTGGCCGGTCCGCGCACCTACATGCGCCTGAACCAGCTGACCGGCGTGGCCGAACCGCGCTTGCTGGCGGCTGGCGCAACGGGGAAACCATAAGATGTCCTATATTCTCGAAGCACTGAAAAAGGCGCAGGCCGAACGCCAGCTCGGCAACGCGCCGACCATCCACGCGACCCCGATGCATGTCGCCGAGCCGGAACGGGCCGGCGCTGGCGCCAACCCTGTCGTGATCGGGCTGGCGCTGCTGGCATTGGGCGCCACCGGGGCTGCTGTGTATGCCTGGAAGCAATCGGCAACGCCGCCGGCGCCGCTGGTGCAGGTGGCCGCGTCGGCTACCGCGTCGGCTACCGCGTCGGCTACCGCGCCGGCTACCGCGCCAGTCGCGCCAGTCGCGCCCGCTCCCGTGCCGGCCCCGCCGCCGGCGCCAGTGGTGCAAGCCGCGCCGCCGCCCAAGGCCGAGCCGGTCAAAGTGGCCGAGGTCAAGCCTCAGCCGGTCAAGAAGGAAGCGCCGGTGAAGAAGGAAGAGCCGGTGAAGAAGGAAGCGCCGGTCAAGAAGGAAACGCCGCTCAAAATAGACGGGCCGGCCAGGACCGACACGGTCAAGGCCGACAAGCCTGTTACCGCTCCGGAAGAGTCCCTGCGCACCCTGCGCGAACTGCCCGAGGCGCTGCGCAGCGAGATTCCGCCGATCGCGGTGGGCGGCTATATCTATTCCAGGAATCCGGCCGATCGCCTCTTGCTCATCGATAAAGTCTTGCGCCGCGAAGGCGAGGAAGTGGCGCCCGGCCTGGTGCTGGAAAAATTGCTGCCCAAGTCCGCCGTGATGAGCTACAAGGGCCAGCGCTACCGCCATCCGTATTGATGGTGGCGACCTTTGTATAATTGCGATCTCACTTCACGGCGGAAAGGCCGCGCATGCACAACTTACTCGGTGTAATCGGCTGCTCAGGCAGTGGCAAGACGACCTTGCTCGAAACCCTGGTCCGCCAGCTGGCTGCCGATGGCTTGCGCATCAATGTCGTCAAGCACAGCCATCACGACGTGATGCTCGAACCGCCCCACAAGGACAGCGCGCGCCTGCGCATGGCCGGGGCGGCGCAGGTGATGATCGCCTCGCCGTTCCGCGTGGCCGTCATTCGCGAGCTGCGCGGCGAGCCGGAACCGACCCTGGCCGAGCAGTTGGCCCTGCTGGGCCAGGCCGACCTGACCCTGGTCGAAGGCTACAAATGGGAAGCCATCCCCAAGCTGGAGGTGCAGCGACCCTCGCTGGGGCATCCGCCGCTGTATCCGAACGATCCGCATATTGTCGCTGTGGCATCGGATGCGCCGCCGCCAGATCACCTGCCCGACAATCTCGCCTGGCTCGACCTGAACGACCCGGCCAGCGTGCTGGCATGGGTCAAGGCCAGAATTAATCCGGCGCCAGCCTAAAGGGGACCTCGAAAAACCTACTGCGCGGCGCAATTTTCGTCCTGCGATGCTCACCGTACCTTCGTACGGCTGCGCTTCTCCGACGAAACTTGCACCGCTCGCTACGGTTTTTCGAGGTCCCCCTCAAGTTCGGGCGCGCCGCGTCGTTACCATCCCTGATAGCCAATCAAACGGGAGGACTCTCATGGATGTTTCATCAATTGCATCACTGGCCACCAGCATGGCCGAAACGGGTATCAAGCAGGAAGTGGGCTACGCCGTGTTGAAGAAAGCGCAACAGATGGAGGGCCAGGTTGCTGCCCAGCTGATCGACGCGCTGCCGCAACCGCAGCGCCTGCCGGCCAATCTCGGCAACAGGATCAATACGACTGCCTGATCCGGCGCCCCGGACGCGCCGCGCCGCCCGGTGCCCTCCCATCGATGGAGGAAGCGGGCTTTTTTACGTTAAAATTGGCGCGCACGGGAAAAGTTGTAAGGAACTGAAAGGCACGCCGGACAATCGCGTGGGCCGCTTTACAATCGCCTTCAACCCGGCAGTTCCTGTTCCACTTCCATCATACTCAAGGAGATCCACGATGAACAAACGTCAAGCCCTGATCGCCGCCGCCCTCGCCGGCGTGTGTACTGTTTCCTCCGGCATGGCCGCCGCGCACGATGCGCCCATGTCCAAGGGCGACAAGGCCGACAAGGAGAAGTGCTACGGCATCGCCAAGGCTGGCCAGAACGATTGCGCCAGCGCGACCGGTTCGCACGGCTGCGCCGGGGCATCGACCGTCGACAAGGCGCCGGAAGAGTGGAAATGGGTGGCCAAGGGCAGCTGTGAAAAAGCCGGCGGCAAACTGTCCGGCAAGTAAGCCGGCTATTTCATGCGGGGCGGGGCCTTACCGGTCGATCCTGTTGCCGGTCCCGCCTCGCCGGGCGCCGGGGTCGGCTTGCGCGCCCCCCATTACCGCCAGTTTCTCGCGCAACGGCCCGCAGTCGGCTGGCTTGAAGTCCACACCGAAAACTTTCTCGACCGCGCGGGCTGGGACTGGCATGTATTGCAGGAACTGCGCCGCGATTATCCCATCAGCCTGCACGGCGTCGGCCTCGGCCTTGGCTCGGCGCGCGGGTTTTCAACATCCCATCTGGACCGTGTCTGCGCGCTGGTCGAGCGGGTCGAGCCCATGCTCGTGTCCGAACACCTGTGCTGGGGCGCCGTTGCCGACCGCCAACTGAACGATTTATTGCCGATGCCGCTCAGCGGCGCCGCGCTCGATTTGCTGTGCCAACGGGTGGAGCAAGTGCAAGACCGGCTGCATCGGCGCATGTTGCTGGAAAATGTCTCCACCTACGTGCGTTTTAACGACGATACCATGAGCGAAGCCGAGTTCATGGCCGAGCTGGCCAGCCGCACCGGTTGCGCCTTGCTGCTCGATGTGAACAATCTCTACGTCAACCAGTGCAATCACGGCGAAGACGCGCTGGCGGCGATCGCGGCCATCGCCCCCGGCAGCGTGGGCGAAATCCACCTGGCCGGCCATCTGGTCACGCCGCAGGCAGTGGTCGATCATCATGGCGACGTGGTGGCCGCGCCCGTGTGGGCCCTGTATGAAGCGGCGCTGGCGCGCTTCGGCCGCCTGCCGACCCTGATCGAATGGGATACCGACGTGCCCGCGCTCGAGGTGCTGCTGGGCGAAGCGCGCAAGGCGCAGCGCATCGCCAGCGCTTACCCGGTGATCAACGTCGCCAACCCCTGGCGCGGCCGCCACGGCCAGGCGCTGGCCCCGGACGCCCTGGCCGATACCCAGCAACGTTTCGCGCAAGCCTTGTTCGACTATGACCGCGAAGCCGAGGCGCTGGCGCAGTTCAGGGGCGGCGCCAACGCGGACCGTTTCGGCTTGTATCGAGGCAACCTTGGCGTGACCTGGAACAAAGCCCTGGCGGCGGCCTGCCCGGTGCTGCGCCAACTGGTCGGCGAGGCGTTTTTCGGCGCGCTGGCGCGGGCCTACGGCATGGCCCATCCCTCGCTCGACGCCGACCTGAACCGCTTCGGCGCCAGTTTTGCCCGCTTCCTCGACGGTTTCCCCCCTGTCGCCGATTATCCTTACCTGCCGGACATGGCGCGCCTCGAGTGGGCGATGCACCGCGCCCATTACGCGCTTGACGCCGAACCCATCGGCGCCGCCGCGCTGGCCGCCCTCACGCCGGACCAGTTCGAACAGGCGCGCTACGCCCTGCATCCGGCCTGCAGCCTGATCGCGTCAAGCTGGGCGGTGGTACACCTGTGGCAAGCGCACCAGCCCGACAGCGGCGTCGCCTTTCCGGCGGTTATGGATCGCCCCAGCGCGGCCCTGCTCGCCCGCCCGCGCTGGAAGGTGGAACTGCTCGCGCTCACCCCCGCGCACGCAGGCGCGCTCGCCGCGCTGGCCGGCGGATATACAATGGGTGAGGCGCTCGATGCCGCATTCGCCCTCGATGAGCAATTCGACATCGGGGCGCATCTGGCGCAGTGGATTGCGCTCGGCATCCTGCTGGCGCCCTGAATCCCGGATTGCCTGTCTTTCTGTGCGGAAGCTGGCCATTTTTCCAGGGCGCGGCCCCCGTGCAAAAGGGCTGCGTTTTACTCACGCTATAATCATTCTTTATATCGATTTCATTCATGTCAATGAGCGCTGATCAAGTTATCGCCGAGTACCAGAGCAATGGCAATGCTGTTTCCCCCGCAGTCGCGACCGCGCTGCTCGCGCCGGAAGTGCGCCGGGCGATCTACAAGCAACTGGTCGGTGCGACCCTGGCGCCGTACCGCGTGCTGCTGATCGAGTTGCTCGACGAGGAAATCAACCTGCGCACAGCCCTCTGGGACCACATCGTGCAAGACGATATGGATTACTACGAAGGCATCTACCAGTGCGCCTTCCTGCTGTACCGCGCCGGCGACGTGGCCGACAGCTTGTTGCTGTGGAAAGCCAAGCACATCAACATGGATGTCGGGACCTTGCTGGGAGCCGAGTATTTCGTCGGCGCCGGGCTGGACGTCACCATGGCCTACCTGTCGAGTTCGCCGATGCCCGAAGCGGCCGGGCTCGCCGATTACCTCCAGCAATGGTTCGAAAAGCCGGGCGCCATTGCCTGGCAGGAAGCGTGGGAGCAGGAGCGCGCCTCGGCCATCGCCAACGCCTGAGCGCCGGCCATGCTCGATCTTCCCGCACGACCAACTTTTCTGGACTTCAACGAACGCGCCTTCAGCGCCGCCGACATTGCCTTCTTGCTCAGCAAACCATCGATCCGCGGCCTGACCTTTACCGGCTGCGCCATCGGCGATGAGGAAGTGAGCGCCCTGTGCGCCTTGCCCAGGCTGGAACGCCTGTGGCTGGCCGCCAGCGCGGTCACGGACGCCGTCCTGCCCGCTATCGCCCGCGTGCCCGCCCTGAACTGGCTGGTGCTGGACAACACCGGCATCAGCGGCGCCGGCCTCGCGGCCCTGGCCAGGCACGCCACATTGCGCAATTTGTCGCTGCGCAACACCCGGGTCGACGATGCCTGCATCCCGTACATTGCCGCCATCGCGCCGCTGTCGCATGTGGACCTGAGCGGCAGCGCGATCAGCCGCGACGGCCTGCTGGCGCTGGCGGCCCATCCCACCGTGGGCTTGTATGCGCACGACTCCCTGGCACCCGGCCTGGCGCAAGCGTTCATGCGCGAACAGCGCCGCCTGGCCAGTCGCACGCCGCCCGGTTTCATCCCCGGCGCGGGCGAGGAGGCGGCCGCGCTGGCCGCGCTGCACGGTTTCTGGGACGGGATCAGCGCCTGGGAAACCCAGCTCGCGCTCGACAAGGCGGACCCGCTCTTGACCGACTGGCGCCAGCCGGTCCGCAGCGCCATTTTTGCGCAATACTGTACGCCCAGGCACAGCACCTCGGGACAGGCCGTCGCGTCCAGTTTCGGCACGCCGCCCACGTATGCGGGGCACAGCGTCATCGACGTCGAATGGCTGACGGCGCGCAAGGTGTGCGTGTACGCCACCCACCACGCTCACTTGCAGTGCCGCTTCGTGCTCATGAAAAAAGGCCACACCTGGTTGCTCGATCACATGCAAAACTTGTTCGATGGATGGAAGACGGGGTATTTGTAGCAGCCCGATGACGCGCGCGGGCGAGGACCGAAGCAGCGGCGCGCGGGGAAGACGCCGCTGGCTTGTTTAATTGAAAGCACGCATGATGCGCGCTTCGCCGGACAGGTCGGCATTGTCCGCATTGGCGGTTTTGCTCGCTTCGATCATGCGTCCGAGTTGCTCGTCCTCGAATCGGGCGAGTTCTTCGGTGGCCGCGTTCAGTGCCAGCGCCAGCTTGGCGCGGGCACTGCGGTATAACACGCTGGTGTACTGGTCCGTGTTCTTCAGCAACTCTTCCGCATTTTCGATGACCAGCCGCAGGTCGCCGATCAATCGTTCCTGGGTTTGCTGGTTTTCTTCAGGGTTATCCATGGTGGCCACCTTGAATCGGTTAATCACGTCTTAGAATATAGACAAAACATGCAATTTTGTGTTTGTCGCCGCGCAAGAACGCCCGTGCCGCCGCCGTCCTTACTCAGCATATTTCTAATATTGCCCGATTACAAGGTGTTTATACTGCGCTGGCGCAATCAGGCGCCGTCCGTCCCGCTGCTGCGCACGCTGATGCGCACATCGCCGATGCCGACCACCTGGCCATCGCGGATCTTGGCGGTCTTGCGCAATTCCTTTTTGCCATCGACCGATACCACGCCCGTGGCGACCAGGTTCTTGCCCGCGCCGCCGCTGTCGCACAGGCCCGACAGCTTCAATAACTGGTTCAGTTCGACGAACTCGCCTGTGAGGTCAAAAGTGACTTTCTGCATTTACCGCTCGTCCTAAAAATAGATGAAAGAAGCGCAGTGTGGCGGCATCGGCGCGGCGCGTCAACGTTGCCCGCGCCGCGCCGCGCCTTCCACGCCGTACGTTACACGCCGTACGTTACACGCCCGGGCGGGTCATCTCGAGCGGGACGATCCACTCCTCGAACTGTTGCTCCGTCACAAAACCGAGCGCCAGCGCCGCCTGCTTGAGGGTGGTACCCTCGTGCTGCGCCTTCTTGGCGATCTGGGCCGCGCGGTCGTAGCCGATGTGCGGCGCCAGGGCCGTCACCAGCATCAGCGAGCGTTCCATCAGTTCGCCGATGCGTTCGCGGTTCGGCTCGATGCCGTGCGCGCAATGCTCGTTAAACGAGCGCATGCCGTCGGCCAGCAAACGTACACTTTGCAAAAAGTTATGGGCGATCATCGGCTTGAACACGTTCAGCTCGAAGTTGCCGGAGGCGCCGCCCATGGTAATGGCGACATCGTTGCCGAACACCTGGCAGCACAGCATGGTCAGCGCTTCGCACTGGGTCGGATTGACCTTGCCCGGCATGATCGAGCTGCCCGGCTCATTTTCGGGAATGCTGATCTCGCCCAGGCCCGAGCGCGGGCCGGACGCCATCCAGCGCACATCGTTGGCGATTTTCATCAAGGCCGTGGCCAGGGTTTTCAGGGCGCCGTGGGTGCCGACCAGCGCGTCATGCCCGGCCAGGGCCGCAAACTTGTTGGGCGCGGTCTTGAAGCTGAGCGCCGTGCGCGAGCCGATTTCGGCCGCGATGCGGGCCGCAAAATCCGGGTGCGTGTTCAGGCCGGTGCCGACCGCCGTGCCGCCGGCGGCCAGTTGCAGCAGGCCGGGCAGGGTGGACTTGATCGCGTGCTCGGAGTATTCCAGATGGGCCACATAACCCGAGAATTCCTGGCCCAGGGTCAGCGGGGTTGCGTCCTGCAAGTGGGTGCGCCCGATCTTGACGATGTCGGCGAACTCGCGCGACTTGATCTCGAACGTGCCGCGCAGGCGCGCCAGGGCTGGCAGCAGCGCCTGCACCACGGCCTGGGCCGCTGCAACGTGCATCGCGGTCGGGAAAATATCGTTGGACGACTGGCCCAGGTTCACATGGTCGTTCGGATGCAGCAGGCGGCCTTCGCCGCGCGCGCCGCCGCTCAGTTCGGAAGCGCGGTTGGCCAGCACCTCGTTCATGTTCATATTGCTTTGCGTGCCCGAGCCGGTCTGCCACACGACCAGCGGGAACTCGTCGGGATGTTGGCCGTCGAGCACCTCGTCGGCGGCCTTGACGATGGCGTCGGCCTGCTCGGCCGGCAGCCGGCCGAGCGAGCGGTTGACGGCGGCGGCGGCGCGCTTGACCTGGGCCAGGGCGGCCACCAGCTCGGGCGCCATGCGCTCGCTTGAGATGGCGAAGTGCTCCAGCGAGCGTTGCGTCTGCGCGCCCCACAAGCGCTCGGACGGGACCGCGATCGGGCCAAAACTGTCCTTTTCGATTCTTGTTTCCATTTCGTTACCTGTTTATTTGGGATTGCGGTTAAAGAGTTTATCTCGGCGTACGTTAATTACGGCAGGGCTACAGATTTCTCCGCTCCTTCGTCATTAGCTGGACAACATTACCATATATGCACCATTCGCGAATCGCCCGGCTGGCCCGGTCCGGCATTATCTTGATTCTCCGCCTGATACTGGCCGGCGCGCTGGCCAGCGCCCACGCCGCCGAGCTGGGCGAGGCCCAGGTGCGTTCGTACATCGGGCAGCCGCTGGTGGCCGATGTGGAACTGACGGCGCTGGCCGAATCGCCCGAGCGCGGCGCCAGCGTGCAGGTGCGCCTGGCCGACGCCGATGTGTGGCGCGGCGCGAATGTGCGCATGCATCCGGTGCTGTCGAACCTGACCTTGTCGGTGATGCGGCGCGACGGTCGCCAGTTTCTGCACATCACCTCGGTCAAGCCGGTCGAGAGCGATTATGTGCATCTGTTCCTCATGCTCGGCGAAGGCGGCAAGCGCGAAGTGCGCGCAGTGACCTTGTGGCTCAGC
The DNA here is from genome assembly GCF_011682185.1 of Massilia genomosp. 1. Taxonomy (NCBI): domain Bacteria; kingdom Pseudomonadati; phylum Pseudomonadota; class Betaproteobacteria; order Burkholderiales; family Oxalobacteraceae; genus Massilia; species Massilia genomosp. 1. The sequence goes on along the minus strand of NZ_WHJF01000042.1, from coordinate 25,082 downwards.
CGCGATCCGCAGCCGGCGCCGCCGCCCGCGCCGGTTCCGCTTCCTGTTCCGGCACCGGACCCGGTCCCGGTCCCGGTCCCTGCGTCCTTGCCTGCCGCGCCCGCCAGGCTTGCGCCAACGCCAACGCCAGCGCCGCGCCCGGTGCGGGTCTTGCAACTGCCATCGGCCGGGTCGCCATCCTGTCCCCAGATCAGTGAGGATCAACTCAAGACGTGCGTCGATCTCGACCGCAAGAATGGCGTGCTGTCGGCCCGGATTGTGGAGCTCGAAGAAAAGGTCAAACTGCTGCAACGGGCGATCGAGGGCAAGAGTGTCGTCGCCAGCCATGCGGCGGCGGCCGGGCATGACGCGGCTTCCGCCAGCCATGCGGCCGCGCCGGCCGGTCATGCGGCCGGCTCGGCCGCGCCGCCGATCCTGTCGCGCGCGGCGCTCGCCAAAAAGAACGCCGCCAAGAAAGGGGAGGAGTCTCCCTGGATGCTGATCGGCATTGCCGCAGGCGCGATCCTGGTGACCGCCGTGGCCGTCTGGTTGCTGCTACGCCGGCGCAAGCGCAAGGCTGCGCTGTCCGCCGAGGGCGCCGCACCGGCCGACGCGCCCGCAGCGGCCAAAACGGGCATGTTCGCCGGACTCGCCGCGCGCTTCAAACGCAAGCCGAAAGCGCCCGCGGCGGCGGTTGATGCCGAGCCCGATGCGAGCTGATTTCCTTGCATATATAAAAATGTTGAAAAAAAGATGTACACGCGCACAAAGTCGTCTACACAACTTTTAAAACTGCGCTATACTGGTTTCCGTGGTCCTGCGGGACTGCAAAAACGGGCCCAGGATCTGGCGCAGCCACCAACGATAGCGTGGCGCGGCAAGCAGATAATCGTTGAAGAAACGCCTGTCCCCGGAAGCGGTCCGCCAGCCAACGATGCGCCAGCGGACGCCGGATGCAACCGGCAAGAGGCGACACCAGGAGATACCTGGTGATCGCTCTCCAGAATTCTGTCCTCCCCCAGCGATCAATTTTCCTTCAAGCTATACTCTTCGGTGACCCCCTTCACTGAAGGCAAGCACATGACGACGGCAACACACCCGGCACAAGCGCAATACGCGCTGTTCCTGCAACGCGGACTCAAGCTCGACATGTCGCGCGGCAAACCATCTCCCGAACAACTCGACCTCTCCAACGACCTGCTCGACGCCTTGCCCGGCTTTAGCGCGGCCGATGGCGCCGACGCCCGCAATGATGGCCTGGGCGTGGGCCTGCCCGAAGCGCGCGCGCTGTTCGGCAGCCTGCTCGACGTCCCAAGCGCCCAGGTCGTTGTCGACAGCAGCGCCAGCCTGTCGCTGATGCATGATGTGATCGTGTTTGCGCTGTTGAACGGCGTGCCGGGCGGCCAGCCCTGGGTTGGCCAGCAGAGCGTGTTCTTGTGCCCGGTGCCGGGCTACGACCGCCATTTTTCGATCTGCGAAGCGCGCGGCATCAAGATGATCAACGTGCCGCTCAACGACGACGGGCCGGATATGGAGGTCGTCGAGCGCCTGGTGGCCAATGACGCCAGCATCAAGGGCATGTGGTGCGTGCCGAAGTACAGCAATCCGTCCGGCGCGGTCTACTCGGACCAGGTGGTGCGCCGTCTCGCCGCCATGCAAACCGCCGCGCCCGACTTCCGGCTGATGTGGGACGACGCCTATCGTTTCCATCACCTGACCGACGAACACGTGCGTGTCGCCGAGGTCATCGGCGCATGCGCCAGGGCGGGCAACCCGGACCGGGCGATCGTGTTCGCATCGACCTCGAAGGTGAGCTGGGCCGGGTCGGGCATTGCCGCGCTGGCGTCGTCGCCGGCCAATATCGCCTGGTGGACCCGGCATGCGGGCATTCGCAGCATCGGCCCGGACAAGATCAACCAGCTGCGCCACGTGCGCCTGTTGAAAGACAGCGCGACCGTGGAAGCGCTCATGATGCGCCACGCGGCGCTGCTCAAGCCCAAGTTCGACGCCGTGCTGGCGCAGTTCGGGGCGCACCTGGGCGATGTGCCGGGCGTATCGTGGACGGTGCCGAAGGGCGGGTATTTTATCGACCTGATCACGCCGCCGGGTGCGGCCAGGAAGACGATCGCGCTGGCCAGGGAAGCCGGCATTACGCTCACGCCGGCTGGCGCCGCGTATCCGTACGGGGTCGACCCGGACGACAGCCATATCCGCATCGCCCCGAGTTTTCCGTCGCTGCCCGAGATTACCCAGGCGGCCGAGGGGATTGCGCTGGCCTTGAAGGTGGCTGTGGCGGGGTAAAGCTGGTAATGACCGGAGCGAGCCAGCAAAAAAGCGCCCTCGGGCGCTTTCGTTGACATCTTTTCGGTCACATTTTCAAGCAGCTCAGTGCGTCGCGCACATCACATCGGACAACTGCCACGGTTCGGTAATTTCGCGCACCGCGCGGTCATTGGCCATGATCTGCTTGAGCAAGTCGATCTTGCGCATGCGGGGCGCGCCATCGAGTGCAGGCACGCCGGTCTTGACCGCCGCCGCATGTTGCTTGCACTGCGTTTCCAGGTTCGCCATGCCATTCCAGTCGCCTGCTTTTGCCGCAAGCGCCATCTTGCCAGTCAGGCCAGCAATATTTTCGTACATCGAGAGAACTTCGTTGGAGGTCATGCGCTCACCTGGCCAAAAATTGATAAAGATTACCGCGTGTCCTTCCATAACGTCGGGATCGGGCGGAACTTTAGGGTTTTTTCAAAAAAATCCGAAATATTTTTTGCCAGGTTGAAAAAATGCTTAATTGATCAGTTCTTCCAGCCCGCCACTGAGCTCCCCGAGCGGCGGAATCCCCGCGAACAAGGCTTCCGGCGCCACGCCCAGCCCGGTGGCCAGCGCTTGGGTGAAGCATGCCGCCAGTTCCTCATCGTTCGGCTGGCGCTCTTCATAGCGCGCGCGCAGCACGGCCAGGTGAATCACCGACGCCATCCGGTACGAGGGCGACTCCGGCGTGGGATCGGGAAAATGACGCAAGGTCTGGTGAAACAGGTCGGGGAACTTCCAGCGCAGCGCCAGTTCCGCCCCCACCATGCCGAAATCGTAGCCGAACAGCGCCCGCTCGGCCGCGATCCGGCCGTTGTCGTACGGCCCGACCGTTTGATCGAGCTCGCGCGCCTGCTGCGCCACGCCCGCGTGCATCACCAGTTGCCCGATCCCGTGCATCATCCCGATCGTGAAGGCCAGGTCGGTATTGGCGCCGATCTGCTTGGCGATCCACTTGGCCGCCACCGCCGTGTGCAGGCTGTAGCGCCAGAAATGCTTCAGGTCGAGTCCCGGCACGGTCTTGAAACTGCCCACCAGGCCCGAACTGATGACCAGTGTGCGCACCGTCACAAACCCGAGCATGCGCACCGCGTCGCCCACATTGCCGATCCGGCGCGAGACGTGATAGTAGGCCGAGTTGGCCAGCCGCAGCAGCTTGGCGCTCAGGACCGGGTCGAGCGAGAGCTTGCGCGCGACTTCTTCGACCGCCACATCCGGGTCGTCGAAACTGCTGATCAGTTCCGCGACCACTTTCGGCGCGGAGGGCAGGGCGTTCGGATTTTGCAGCAGGGCTTCAAGGGTCATTCTGTCTCCAGTTGATTGCATGGCGCTACGAACCTATCTCAGTAGATCGGGGAAGCGGATCGCGACATACGCGTAGGCGACATACGCGTAGGCGATGCATGGCAAGCGAGGGCAAGGCGCGAGGAAGCACTCGCTTGCCAGGCGCGTCAGCAGCGACTCCGGTCTACTGAGATAGACTCATGGGCAGCGTGACTATATAGCGATTTCTGCGGGCACGCCACCACCGCGCCGATCACACCTCGTCGAGCTGGGCGAAGCGCGCCGCCAGGAAGTCGATCAGGGTCCGCACGGCCGGGCGCAGCCAGCGCCGCGACGAATAGGTGGCGTGAATGATCCCGCCCCGGGGAAACCAGTCCGGCATCAGGATGACCAGCGTCCCCTGGCGCAGTTCTTCTGCGATCATCATCAGCGGCAACTGCACCACGCCCACACCGGCCAGCGCCGCCGCCCTCAGGGCGATCATGTCGTCGGTCACCAGGCGCGGAGTGTGGCGGACACTGGCTACCGCGCCGTCCGGGCCATCGAGGTGCCAGGTCGGTTGCGCCATGGGGCTGCCCCAGTCCAGGGTTGGCACGCCGCCCAGGTCGGCGGGCAGGTGGAGCGCCGGGTGGCGCGCCAGGAAGGCCGGGCTGGCCGCGACACACCAGCGCCGCGTGCTCAGCACCTTCATGACCAGGTCGCTGTCCTGCAAGGGCGGCACCCGGACCCGGATGGCGACGTCGGTCCCCTCGGCCACCAGGTCGATGCGCCGTTTGCTGGCCTCCAGGTGCAGGGTCACCATGGGATGCGCCGCCATGAATTCGGCCAGCATGGTGCCGACCCGCACATGCAGCAGCGCAATCGGACAAGCGATGCGCACCACGCCGCTCGGCTCGGCCCGGGTGCGGTCGACCGCATCCTGGGCCGCCTGGGCTTCGACCAGCATCGCCTTGCAATGCAAAAAATAGCTGGTGCCGATCCCGGTGACGGAAAACTGGCGCGTCGAGCGCTGCAGCAAACGCACCCCGAGCCGTTCTTCGAGGATGCAAATCCGCCGGCTCAGTTTGGATTTTGGAACGCCGATCGCCCGACTGGCCGGGGCGAACCCCTCATGTTCGACCACCTGCACAAAGTAAAACAGATCGTTCAAGTCCTGCACATCGGTGTCCAGTGTTCCATTGATCATGACGGCACTCTGGACCGAGGCTTGCCTCACCTTCCCGGCGCTGGACGCCCTGCGCGACGGCTATGACGTCTACGTTGTCGTCGACGCCGTCGGCGGCACCTCCAGCGCGGCGCACGAGGCTGCGTTGCGCCGCATCGAGCAGGCCGGCGGGAAGATGATCAGCGTGGTGCAGATGTTCTGCGAACTGCAGCGCGACTGGGCGCGCCATGACACCGTGCCGGCGTTCATCAAGCTGTTTATCGAGACCGGCGGTACGGCGGGGATTCAATTCTCGTACGACCAGGCCTGAGCGTCGGACCAGGCGATGCGCCGATCGCGCGCGCCCGTTTGACCGAGGACATCGGCTGGTCCGGGCCGCGCCAAGGTTGGTAGCGGCCGGACGGCGGCCTGCGTGCCATTCCCGCTTTTCGCTGCTCTGGCGGCATATCATGCAGTTCATCGCAATTGACAAGCATTTCTCTCCGCGCTCGATTAAAGTGCAGGCTGGGAAAAATGCGCCGGCCCTGGCGCCGCCACGAAAAGAGAACCGAGATGACATTATTGAAACAGCGCCGCTTCGGCGCCGCCATCGCGCTGGCCTGCACCGCCTTCGCCGCCCACGCCGAAGCCCCGTACGCCTTTGCCACCACGCCGGGCAAGCTGCCCAAGGATATCGTGCCGGTGCAGTACGCCGCCCACCTGATCCCCGACCTGGCCGCCAATACCTTCCTCGGCTCCGAAACGGTCGAAATCGAAGTCCTCAAGACCACCTCGCGCATCATGCTCAACGCGGTCGACATCGAGATCGACGCCGCCAGCCTGTCCGGCAAGAACATCGGCGCGCTCAAACTGACGCCGGTCGTCGACAAGGAACAGGAAACGCTCAGCTTCGCGCTTGCGCAGCCGCTCGCGCCGGGCCGCTACAACCTGGCGCTCAAATTCCACGGCCTGATCAACCGCGAAGCGCGCGGCATGTTCCACATGAAGTACAAGGCCGGCAGCGCCGCCCGTACCATGATCGCCACCAACATGGAGCCGACCGACACGCGCCGCCTGCTGCCGACCTGGGACGAACCGGCCTTCCGCGCCGCCTTCAAGCTCACCGTCGACCTGCCGGCCAGCTTCAAGGCTTACTCGAACACCCCGCTCGAGCGCCAGGAAAAGCTCGACGGCGGCCTGCAACGCTTCCACTTCGGCGTCACCCCCAAGATGCCGAGCTACCTGTTGGTGCTGGTCGCGGGCGAACTGGAACGGGTCAGCGCAAGGCAGGACGGCGTGGAGATCGGCATCGTCACCACCGAAGGCAAGCTGCCCTCGGCCGCCTACGCGCTGGGCGCCACCAAGGACCTGCTGCGCTACTACAACAACTACTTCGGCGTTCCTTACCCGCTGGCGAAACTGGACCAGATAGCCATCCCCGGCGGCTTTAACGGCGCCATGGAAAACTGGGGCGGCATCGTCTACAACGAATCGACCCTGCTGGTCGACCCGCAAAAGAGCCCCGACAGCGTGCGCCAGACCTCGTTCGGCATCAACGCCCACGAAGTGGCGCACCAGTGGTTCGGCAACCTGGTGACGATGGGCTGGTGGGACAACCTGTGGCTCAACGAAGGCTTCGCCTCGTGGATGGCGACCAAGGCCACCGACCATTTCCATCCCGAGTGGCGCGTGCAGCTGGGCGCCCTGGCCGAGCGCGAAAGCGTCATGAACCTCGACGCGCGCAAGACCACGCACCCGATCCAGACCCCGGTGCTGACCGAAGCGCAGGCCGCCGACGCCTTCGATGCGATCACCTACGCCAAGGGCCAGGCCTTCCTGCGCATGCTCGAAGCCTACCTGGGCGAAGAACCCTTCCGCAAGGGCATCCGCGCCTACATGGCCAAGCACCAGTACGGCAACACCACCACCGCCGACCTCTGGTCCGCGCTCGAAAAAGCCTCCGGCAAACCGGTCGAAAAGCTGGCCTCCGACTGGACCACCCAGCCCGGCTTCCCGCTGCTGAAGGTCGAGCAAAGCTGCGAGAACGGCAAGCGCAAAGTGACGCTCTCGCAGGAACAGTTCCGCCTCGACGAAGCGGCGCCTGAAAAACGCCTGTGGAACGTGCCGGTGCAAGTGGGCAGCGTGGGCGGCAAGGCCAGTTACGCCTTGTTCTCCGGCGCCAGCACCAGCATCACGCAGCCGTCGTGCGACGGTACACTGGTGATCGACCCGGCCAGCGTCGGCTACTTCCGCGTCCAGTACGACAAGGCCGGCTTCGACGCGCTGGCGGGGCAGGCCGCCAAGCTGCCCGACACCACCCGCCTCAAGCTGCTGGGCGACACCTGGAGCCTGGTGCAGGCCGACCGCCTGCAGCTGGCCAGCTACATCAAGCTGGCATCGGCCTACGCCGACGAACCGCGGCTGGCGGTATGGAACGCCATGCTCGACAACCTCGCCACGCTCGACACCCTGGCCGAAGGCGAGCCGGAACGGGCGCTGGTGCGGCGCTACATCACCAGCCTGGCCGAACCCAAGTTCGCGCGCCTCGGCTGGGACGACAAGGCGGGCGAATCGACCGAAGAGCGCCAGTTGCGCGCCCTGCTGGCCGGCGCGCTGGCCAAGATTGGCGACCCGGCCGTGATCGCCGAAGGGCGCGCCCGCTTTGCCCGCTTCCTCAACGACCCGGCCAGCGTGCCGCCGTCGATGATCGACTTCGTCATGCGCGTGGCCGGCCGCTACGGCGACGCCGCCACCTACGAGGCCCTGGCCAGCCGCGTGGCGCAAGCCCAGACTGACGAAGAACGCAACCGCTACGCGCGCTCGATGACCCTGGCGCACGACCCGGTCCTGGCCCGGCGCACCCTGAACATGGCGCTCTCTTCCGAGCTGCCGGCGCAGCTGACCTCCACCCTGGTGCCGGCCGTGGCGCGCGCCGAACACGTGGAGCTGGCATGGGCTTTTGCCACCGCCAACCGCGCGGCATTGATGAAGGACCAGGAATCGGTTGGCCAGAACCGCTTTTTCCCGGGCGTGGTATCGTCCTCCTCCAATCCGGCCCACGCCGACATGATGGAAGCGTACGTGAAGCAGAACTTTGGCCCCGATGCCCAGGTCGAAGCGCAACGCGTGGCCAATGCCATCCGCACCCGCGCCGCCCAGAAAACCCGTTTGCTGCCGCAGGTGCGCGCGGCGCTAAAATAACCGAACATCGGAACAAGGAAGCACACATGAAAACACACTGGACCCCGCTCAAGACCGCCCTGACCCTCGCCCTGTGCGGCGCCTCGCTCGCCTTCGCGCCCGCCCATGGCGCCGGCCAGGACGCGGCGCCGGCCGCCAAAGCCATCACCGCCCCGGTGCTGCCGGGCGACGACTTCTTTGCCTACGCCAACGGCGACTGGCTCGCCAAGACCGAGATCCCGGCCGACCGCAGCAGCTGGGGCGCCTTTGCCGCCATGGCCGAAACGACCAATGCGCGCATCGTCAAGCTGATCGAGGAAGTCTCGGCCGATAAAAAAGCCAGGGGCGACGCGCGCAAGGTCGCCGACTTCTACAACACCTTCATGGACGAAGCGGCCATCGAAGCGAAAGGCGTCGCGCCCCTCAAGCCGCTGCTGGCGAAAATCGACGCCATCAAGGACAAGGCGTCGCTGACGCGCGCGCTGGGCCAATCGCTGCGGGCCGACGTCGATCCGCTCAACGCCACCAACTTCTTCACCGAAAACCTGTTCGGCCTGTGGATCGCCCAGGGCCTGAACGACCCGGCCCGCAACACGCCTTACCTGCTGCAGGGCGGCCTGGGCATGCCCGACCGCGCCTACTACCTGACCGACAGCCCGCGCATGGCCGAGCTGCGCACCAAGTACCAGCAGCACATCGGCGCCATGCTCAAGCTGGCCGGCTACGCCGACGCCGACGCGCGCGCCGCCAAGGTGTTCGAGCTCGAAATGAAGATCGCCCGCTCGCACGCCAGCCGTGAAGATTCGGCCGACATCGTCAAGGCCAACAACAGCTGGACGCGGAAGGACTTCGCCGCCAAGGCGCCGGGCATGGACTGGAACGCGTTCTTCAAGAGCGCGGGCCTGGCAGGCGAGCCGACCTTCATCGTCTGGCACCCGGGCGCATTGACCGGCGCCGCCGCGCTGGTCGAGAGCACCGACGTAGCGACCTGGAAGGACTTCCTCGCCTTCCACCAGGTCAATCACTTTGCCGCGACCCTGCCAAAAGCCTTCGCCGACCAGCGTTTCGAATTTTCCGGCAAGGCCTTGAGCGGCACGCCGCAGCAATCGCCGCGCTGGAAGCGCGCGCTGGCCGCCACCAACGAAGCGCTCGACGAACCTGTTGGCCGCCTGTATGTCGAACGCCACTTCCCGGCCGAGAACAAGGCGCGCGTGCAGAAAATGGTCGGCAACATCATTGCCGCCTTCAGCAAGCGCATCGACCAGCTGGACTGGATGGCCCCGGCCACCCGCGCCCAGGCCCAGGAAAAGCTCAAGACCATGCACGTCGGCGTGGCTTACCCGGACCGCTGGCATTCGTACGCGGGCCTGAAAGTGCTGCCGGGGGACGCGCTTGGCAACGCCGTGCGCGCCGAACAATTCCATTACGCGCAGGAGATCGCGCGCCTCAAGCAAAAGGTCGACCGCACCGCGTGGGCGATGCCGCCGCAACTGGTCAACGCGGTCAACCTGCCGCTGCAAAACGGCATGAACTTCCCGGCCGCGATTTTGCAGCCGCCGTTCTTCGACCCGAAGGCGTCCGACGCGGCCAACTACGGCGCCATCGGCTCGATCATCGGCCACGAAATCAGCCACAGCTTCGACGACCAGGGCGCGCAATTCGACGCCAAGGGACGCCTGCGCGACTGGTGGACCAAGCAAGACATGGCCCACTTCAAAGGCGCCGCCGACAAGCTGGTGGCGCAGTTCAGCGCCTACAAGCCGTTCCCCGACCTGGCGGTCAACGGCCAGCTGACCCTGAGCGAAAACCTGGCCGACCTGGCCGGCGTGGCGGCGGCGTACGACGCCTACAAGGCCTCGCTGGGGCAGGATGCGCCGGCCGACGCCGACAAGCAGTTCTTCCTCGGTTACGCGCAGGCCTGGCAGACCAAGGTGCGCGAAGCGGCCGCGCGCCAGCGCGTGCTGACCGACGGCCACGCACCGGCCGAATACCGCACCGCCATCGTGCGCAATCTCGCGCCGTGGTACAAGGCGTTCGACGTCAAGCCGGGCCAGGCCCTGTACCTGGCGCCGGCCGAGCGCGTGAAGGTGTGGTAGGGGCGCCATGAGCGAGGACATCGACGCCATCACGCGCCTGACGCTGGCGCACTACGACGCCAGCGCGGAGCAGTTCTTCCGCGGCACGGTGGACCATGACGTGAGCCAGAACATCGGCGCGCTGCTGGGCGCCATCGAAGGCGCGGCGCCGTACACCCTGCTCGACCTGGGGTGCGGGCCGGGGCGCGACCTCAAGACCTTCAGCGCCCTTGGCCACCGCGCCATCGGCCTCGATGGTTCGGGCGAGTTCGCGGCCATGGCGCGCGCCTACAGCGGCTGCGAAGTGTGGCACCAGGACTTCGTGCATCTCGATCTGCCGGCCGGCCTGTTCGACGGCATTTTCGCCAACGCGGTGTTGTTCCACGTGCCCAGCCGCGCGTTGCCGAAGGTGCTCGACGATGTGTACGCGGCCCTGAAACCGGGCGGCGTGCTGTTCAGTTCCAACCCGCGCGGCGACAACCGGGAAGGCTGGAACGGGCCGCGCTACGGCAGCTATTATGATTTCGCCACCTGGCAGGCGTACATGACAGCGGCCGGCTTTTCCTCGCTGCATCATTACTATCGCCCGGAAGGCTTGCCGCGCGAACAGCAGCCTTGGTTGGCGAGTGTCTGGCGCAAGCCGTATGGTTAGATAGCGAACGGAACGGTTCAGAGGAATGTCCTATTCTGGGTCCGTCGCACAGTCGGTGCGCCCCGCAGTTTCACTCACCATATGAGGTACCGAAAATGAACGAGGACCAAGTTAAAGGCAAAGCGAAAGACATCGGCGGCAAGATCCAGGAAGAAGTCGGCAAAGTCATCGGCAGCAGCGAACAGCAAGCCAAAGGGCTGTCGAAGCAAGTCGAAGGCAAAACCCAGGAAAAATTCGGCGACGCCAAAGAAGTGCTCAAGGACCAAGGAAACCGCTGATCCAGCGCTGATTCCCCCTACAACCGGGGTCAGAGCTTTAACTAGAAATATTTCTAGTTAAAGCTCTGACCCCGATGTCGTTTACCGCATCCGCGCGCTATTTGATGCTTTTTTGCAAGTATTTATCCCATTTTCCGCCTTTAGCTGGGAATTCCCTTTTGATCGAAGCGAGCCGGTGTGCAGCAATCGCGGTTTGTTGCTAATTAAAGCTCTGACCCCGGTTGGGGATTTTTGTTGAGTAGAATTAATTGTTGGCTTATGTGCGGAAACGAACTGATCTGTTTTGAACTCAGCAGTAAGATGGCTTCACTACATCGCCACTCTTGGCTATGAGCACTTCAAGGAGCTTCACCATGAACAAAGATCAAGTCAACGGCAAACTGCAAGACATCGGCGGCAAAATTCAGGAAGAAGCTGGCAAACTGGTCGGTAGCACCGAACAGCAAGCTAAAGGCCTGGAAAACCAGATCGAAGGCAAAACCCAGGAAAAAATCGGCGACCTCAAAGAAGCCGTCAAGGATGCGACCAACTAATTGGTCCGCTCCCTATGAAAAAAGCCGCGAACTTCGCGGCTTTTTTTGGTCTGGCGCTTTCTTCCGCTTACTTCGGCGCGTCGGCCAGGTTCTTCTTGAAGAACGCTTCGATGGTGCCGTACACGTGGCGCTGCCCCGGCCGCGATGAAATCCCGTGCTTGGCGCCCGGGTAGGTCATCAGGTCGAAGCGCACGTTGCGGTTGACCAGGCCATCGATCAGGCGCGTGGTGTTGGTGAACAGGACGTTATCGTCGGCCATGCCATGCACCAGCAGCAGCGGCGAGGTCAAGCCGTCCAGGTGCGCGAACACGCCGCTGGCCTTGTACGCGTCCGGCTGCCCTTTCGGCGTGCCACCCACGTAGCGCTCGGTGTAGTGGGTGTCGTACAGCGCCCAGTCGGTCACCGGCGCGACCGAGACCCCCATCGCGATCTTGTCGGATGCCGCCGCCAGCAGGCGCAGTGTCATGTAGCCGCCATAGCTCCAGCCAAATACGCCGATCCGTTTGGCGTCCACAAAACCCTGCTTGCCCAGCCAGTCGATCCCGGTCAGCTGATCCTCGACTTCGTGCTTGCCCAGGCCATTGTAGATCGCATCGGTGAAGGCGCGCTCGCGCCGGTACGAGCCGCGGTTATCGAGGCGGAATACCACGAAGCCCTGCTGCGCCATGTACTGGTCGAAGTAGTTGCCCCACTTGCGCGAGACGTGCTGCGAATGCGGCCCGCCATATGTCGACAGGTACACAGGATATTTTTTCGCGGCGCTGAAGTCCGACGGCTTGATCATCGAGTAGTACAAGGTCTGGCCGTCGTTGGCCTTGATGGTGCCGTATTCGGTGGCCAGGTGGTCGGCTTTGTATTTGGCATACGGGTGCGCCGCATTGAGCTCGTTCTGTTCGAGCCAGCCGACCATCGAACCGTCCGGCCGGCGGATCGAAATCTGCGGCGGGGTCGATGGGTCGGAGAAGGTGTCGACGAACACTTCGCCGTTGCGCGAGAACGCCGCTTCGTGCCAGCCGTCGCCCTTGGTGATGCGCACCGGCTTGTCGGCCCCGCTGCCGTCGAGCGCCAGGGCGTAGGTCTGCTTGTCGATCACCGCGTCGCGGTTCGAGGCGACGTACACGCGGCCGGCCTTTTCGTCCACCGCCAGCACATTGTCGATGCCCCATTCGCCGCCCGATACCGGGTGCAGCAGCTTGCCATCGAGGTCGTACAAATACAGGTGATTGCGCCCGCTGCGCTCGGACGCCCACAGGAAGGCGTTGCGCTTGGACAGGAAGCGCAGGTCGTCATGGATGCTGACCCAGGTTGTCGATGTTTCGGTGAGCAGGGTGCGTTGCGCCAGGGTGGCGGCATCGACCGAGATCAGGTCGAGGCGCTTCTGGTCGCGCGACTGCAGTTGGTACACCAGCTGCTTGCTGTTGGCGCTCCAGTCGGCGCGCACCAGGTACACGTCGCGGTTCGGACCCAGGTCGACCTTGCGCTGCGCGCCGCTGGCCGGCGAAACGATCATCAGCTCGACCAGCACGTTGGCATCGCCGGCTGCAGGGTAGCGCTGCTCGACGACGTCGGTGCGGTCGGCAAAAATCTCGAAGCGGCGCACCACCGGCACCGGCGACTCGTCGTAGCGTTTGTAGGCGATGGCCGAATCGTCCGGCGCCCAGTAGTAGCCGGTGCGCTGGCCCATTTCTTCCTGCGCCACGAATTCGGCTTCGCCGTTGAAGATGGTGCCGGCGCCGTCGGTGGTGAGCTGTTTTTCCGCGCCCGAGACCAGGTCGATCACGTACAGGTTCTGCTTGCGCACGAACGAGACATAGCGGCCCTTGGGCGAAATCTTCGGATCGGCCACATTGCCCGAGGCGACCTTGCGCGCGGCCTGCGGCTTGGCCGCGTCGACCAGGTACAAGTCGCCGCCGATCGGCACCAGCAGCTGCTTGCCGTCCGGCGACCAGCTGTAATTGAGGATGCCGCTCAAGCTGGCGGTGCGCGCGCGCTCGCGCCTGGCCTGTTCTTCGGGCGAGATGGTCTCGTTCGGAACCAGCAGTTTGGAGTCGACCAGGCGCTTCGAGGTCTTGTCCTTCATGTTGAATTCCCACAGGTCGAGCTGGAACTGGTTGTCCTGGCGGCCGCGCAGGTAGGTCACGCGCGCGCCGTCGGGCGACACGCGCAGGTTGCGCACGCCCGGTCCCGCCAGCGCCGGGTCGGCGTGGATGCGGTCCAGTGTCAGGCGTTCGGCGGATGCGGGAACGCTGGACAATGCGGCTAAAAAACAGAGCAGAAATCGCATGGATGTCTCGGGTAAGGTGGATGTGGAGAACTGAGGACAATACCAGAGTTCCGCACCCGTGGGCACCCCCGGGGCCGGCCCCGGTCGCACCCGCTCAGGCCTGCGCGCGGGTGCGCGAGAGGTGCTGTAAAGACCACGTGAGCAGCACCGCCGCCACGGTCAGGCCCAGTACCAGTCCGATCCAGAAACCGGCGGCGCCCATCGGCGCCGCCGGCGACCAGGCGAACCACCCTGGCGCGAGGCCAAGTACATACCCGAGCGGCATGGCGAAGCCCCAGAACGCGAGCAGCTGGATCTGCATCGGCTGGCGCGTGACCTTGTAGCCGCGGATGGCGCTCGAGGTGGCAACCTGGGTGGCGTCGGACAACTGGAACAGCGCCGCGAACAGCAGCAGGTGGGCGCACAGTTCCTGCACCGCCGGGTCGGACGTGTAGGCGCGCGCGATCTCCCAGCGGAATACGGCGATCAGCGCCGCCGACAGCAGCGCAAAGGCGAGCGACATGCCCACCCCAACCCAGGCCACGAAGCGCGCGCGCACCGCGTTGCCTTCGCCGAGCGCGTGGCCGACGCGGGTCATCAGGCCGATGCCGAAACTGAGCGGCACCATGAACACCAGCGACGAAAAATTGAGCGCGATCTGGCTGGCCGAGACCTGCACCACGCCAAAGCGCGCGATCATCAGGCTGACCGCGCCGAAGGCGCTCACTTCGGCCAGGTAGGTCACGCCGACCGGCAGGCCAAGGCGCAGCATGCTGCCGATTTCCCGCCAGTTGGGCCTTTCCCATTGCGTGAACGGGTAGGTCTGGCGGTAGGCCGGGGCGATGCGGATCCAGGCCAGCATGGCGCCGAGCATGAGCCACAGGCAGATCCCGGTGGCCACCGCGCAGCCAATCCCGCCCAGCTTGGGCATGCCCCAGTTCCCGAACACCAGCAGCCAGTTAACGAAGATGTTAAACAGCAGCCCGCACACGGCGATCACCATCACGGGCTTGGTCTGGTTGATGCTGGCGGTGTAGCCGTACAGCGCGCGGTAGCAGGCAAAGGCCGGCATGCCGATGCTGATCGCATGGACGAACATGGACGCATTGGCGGCGACGTCCGGCGTCAAGCCGATATGGTCGAACACGAGCGTCGACAGGTTGGCCGCCAGGCAGGCCACCAGGCCCACGCCAAGGCCCATCCACAGCCCCTGGCGCACCACGTGCGGAATGCGGCCGAACTGCCCGGCCCCGGTTTCGTGCGCGACCACGGTGTTAATCGCCATCATGGTGCCCATTACGGTCACCAGGATGATCGACCAGACCGACGCGCCGAGCGACACGGCGGCCAGTTCGCTGGCGCTGACGTGGCCCGTCATCGCCACGTCGGCCACGCCCATGCCCACGCTGGCCAGCTGGCCGACCAGCACGGGCCAGGACAGGCGCCACATGGCGGCAACTTCGGTTCGGATAGGGGCGGGCTGGGCGAGAATGGCGGACATGGGAGCGGCGCTGGAAGCAAACAGGGATTTTACCGGCTAATGGCGTGCAGGGTCGGCGGGTGTTGCTTTAACAAGAGCCGCGTAAAGACTTGTTACACATCTTCGTGCCTGGCCACTGGCGCCGCGGGCGCGGGATGGTCCACAATCGGGGCATCGCATATCGAGGACCATCCCATGCTCAAAACTCCCTTCGCACTCGCGCTGCTGCTCGGCGCCACCGCTTTTGCCCACGCCGGCGAACTGACCCTGTTTTCGCGCGATGGTTTCGATGGCCGCGAGATGACCTTGCGCGCCACCACCCCCAACCTGGTCGATACCGGCTTCAATGACCGCGCCTCGAGCATGATCGTGCGCTCGGGGCGCTGGGAGCTGTGCGAGGACGTCGGCTTCGAAGGACGCTGCGCGGTGTACGAGGAGGGCGAGTATCCGACCCTGGAGCGCTTCAACGACCGTATTTCGTCGGCGCGCGAGATCATGCCCGAACGCGGACATGGCGGCGCCCGCCCGCGTGACGGCAAGCGCGGGATGATTGCGCTGTTTTCGGAACGTGGCCTGGACGGCGACGCCAAGCGCCTGCGGCGCGCCGCCGACGATTTCGACGAGATCGATTTCAACGACAGCGCCGCCAGCGCCCAGGTCATCGAAGGCAACTGGCAGTTGTGCAGCGATGCCGGCTTTCGCGGTACCTGCCGCATCTTCGCGCCGGGCCGTTACGAGGACCTGGGACGCGGCCTGCGCGGGCGGGTGTCGTCGGCGCGCCTGGTCGACGATGACGGCGGCGGCCAGCGCGATGGCGATGTGGAGCTGTTTTCGTCCAGCGGCTTTTCGGGCCAGCGCCTGGTGCTGCGCGACGATACGCGCGACCTGACCGACGTCGGTTTCAACGACCGCGCCGACGCCCTGATCGTGCATCGCGGCCGCTGGGAGTTTTGCAAGCACGCCGATTTCGGCGGGCGCTGCATGACTTACGGGCCCGGCCGTTACGAGCGTCTCGGTCCTATGGGCAACATGATTTCGTCGGTGCGCCGCGTCCGGTAAACAGCTTGGTCAATCGCTTGGTAAATACACAAGGCAAGCGTGCGCTGCGTCCTTCGGCCGCGTTGTAGGATAATCAAAAACCGATCCTGGAGCGCCGCCCGTGGAATACAAGGACTACTACAAGACCCTCGGTATCGACAAAGGCGCCACCGCCGAGGACATCAAGAAGGCGTACCGCAAGCTGGTACGCAAATACCATCCCGACGTGAGCCGCGCGCCCGACGCCGAGCACATGACCAAGGAAGTGAACGAGGCTTACGGCGTGTTGGGCGACGCCGACAAGCGCGCCGCCTACGACGCGCTTGGCCGCACCCGCCGCGCCGGTGAGCAATTCCGCCCGCCGCCCGACTGGGGCTCCGGTGTCGATAACGGCGGCGCGGCCGGTTCCAGCGATTTCTTTTCCGAGCTGTTCGCCCACGTGGGCCGCCGTGGGCGTCCCGGCGCACAAGGCTTTCAGGCGCGCGGAGACGATATCCACGCGGCCATCGCCATCGACCTGAGCGACGCCTATCACGGCTCGACCCGCGCGGTGACCCTGCGCGTGCCCCAGCATGATGCGCAGGGCAGGGTGGTGACGCGCGAACGCACCGTCAATGTCAACCTTCCCAAGGGCGTGCTGCCGGGCCAGCAACTGCGCCTGGCGGGCCAGGGGCATCCGGGCAGCGGCGGCGCGGATGCGGGCGACCTGTTCCTGGAAATCCAGTTCCATCCCGCTCCGCGCTACCGGGTCGAGGGCCGCCACGTGTACACCAGCGTGCCGGTGGCGCCGTGGGAGGCCGCGCTCGGCGCCACCATCCATGTGCCGACGCCGTCCGGCCAGCTCGAGGTGATCGTGCCGGCCGGCTCGCAGACGGGGCGCAAACTCCGGCTCAAGGGACGCGGCATTCCGGGCAATCCGGCGGGCGACCTGTATCTCATTGTCGAGGTGGTGCTGCCGCCGGCCACCAGCGACCGGGCGCGCGAACTGTATCGCACCATGGCGCGCGAGATGGCGTTTAATCCGCGCGCGCAGGCGGGGGCCTAAGCGATGGAAACGATCACCATCGTGGGTGTGCTGCTCGACGACGCGGCGCTCGACCTGCACGAACTGGCGTACACCTGCGGCGTCGAACCTGACTGGGTGGTGCGCCATGTGTGCGACGGCTTGCTGGGCGCGGACGACATCATCGCCCTGGGCATCGACGAACCAGCCCGCGCGCTGTGGCGCTTTCGCAGCGGCGACTTGCAGCGCGCGCGGCGCCTGGTGAGCCTGGAGCGCGACCTGGACGCCAACGAAGAAATCGCCGCCCTCGTGCTCGACCTGGCCGACGAGGTGAGCCGGCTGCGCACGCGCTTGCGGGTGCTCGGCGCGCTATAGTGGGGGCCTCGAAAAACCGTAGCGAGCGGCTTCAGTTTCGCCCGAGAAGCGCAGCCGTACGAAGGTACGGTGAGCATCGCAGGGCGAAAATGACGCCGCGCAGTAGGTTTTTCGAGGTCCCCTCATGTCGAAGCGGGCGACACGGTTGCGCAAGGGCTTTTACACTCCTCCTTCGATATTAGCTATAAATTAATAGTGCAAAGGAGTTCACATGGAACAAAACAATGGCCAGGCCCTCAAGGGCAAACGCGTTGCGGTACTGATGACCGATGGCGTCGAGCAAATCGAATATACCTCGCCGCGTAGTTTCCTGGAAGAACACGGCGCGACGGTGACCTTGATTTCGCCCAAGGCCAAGGGTGACAAGGTGCAGGGCTTTAACCATGCCGACAAGGGCGACAGTTTCGAGGTCGAGCTGCACATTGCGCAAGCCTTGCCGCGCGAGTTCGACGCGCTGCTGTTGCCCGGTGGCGTCTCCAACCCGGACGCCTTGCGCCTCGACAAGGCGTCGATCGACTTCATCCGCGCCTTCGGCGCCGAAGAAAAGCCGATTGCCGCCATCTGCCACGGTCCCTGGACCCTGATCGACGCCGGCGTCGCCAAGGCGAAGCACATGACCAGCTGGCCGAGCCTGCAGAACGACCTGCGCAACGCCGGCGCCGAGTGGACCGATGAAGAAGTGGTCATCGACGGCCGCCTGATCACCAGCCGCAAGCCGGATGACTTGCCAGCTTTCAATAAAGCCATGCTCAAGCTGCTGTCAATTGATCCGGCCACGGCCGATCGCGGTCCTTCTTCCTGAGGCTGCACGTTTCAAACGACAAGGCCGTTGACGCATCAACGGCTTTGCGCGTCGCTGGCGGCGCTTGCCGAAACGCGCTCAGCGCTGACGCGCATGGCGCTTCGCGGCCGGCCGGCTCTGTTACGATGGTGTTTTTCTCATCGGCAACGTTCCACGAATGATTACCTTGATTGCCATGTCAGGCAGCCTGCGTCGGGACTCGGCCAATACGATGCTGCTGCGCGCCGCAGTCGCGCTGGCGCCCGCAGGCGTGCGGATTGTGCTGTACGAGGGCGTGGACCAGTTGCCGTTTTTCAATCCCGATATCGAGACCGCGCCGCCGCCAGTCGTGCGCGCGCTGCGTGGCTTGCTGAGCGCGGCCGATGGCGTCATCGTGGCCAGTCCGGAGTACGCGCATGGCGTGCCCGGTGCGTTCAAGAATGCGCTGGACTGGCTGGTTGGCTGCGCCGAGTTGGGCAGCAAGCCGGTGGCGCTGATCAATACGTCGGCGCGGGCGGTGCATGCGCATGCCGCGTTGGCGGAAATCCTCACGACGATGGGGTGGAAGGTGATTGCGGCGGCCTCACCGGTGATTGCGCTTGCCAACCGGGGATTCGATGCAGCGCACATCGCGGCCGATCCGGCGCTGGCCGGCCCGTTGCGGGCGGCCATCGCGGCGCTGGTTTGCGCCGCGCGGGCAGAGGTCGCGCCATGAGGGATTTCCAGTGTCCGCCAACTCACATGGCTGCGTGAACAGGGGCAAGATGGATAGCACAACAATCTTCGTCCATTCGGCCCGGGATTTTTGCCAGTGGGCCGAAGGCGATTTGCAGCCGGGCGAGGCGCAGGTGCCGATCGCCCGCCGTCACCTGGCGCGGCTGTATGCGCAAGCGCTCGATCTGCCGCAGCGCGATGGCGACTGGGGCGATGAGGCAGCGCAGGTGTCGCATGCCGCATGGCAATCGATGTTCGCGCGGTTCGGGGCGCTTCCGCTCAATTACCTATTCGCAGAGCGCCAATCTGGCCCGGAATCAGGGCCGCGTCCAGGGGCGCATTATGGCGCAAGCTGCTCCAGGATCGCATGGCCCGCTTTGATGCGGTCGGGAATCGGGTAACTTTTGTTCGCCAGGATCACGACGGCGATCTTCTTCGCCGGCACGAATGCCGCGTAGTTACCGAATCCGCCCGTCGAACCGGTCTTGTTGAACAGCGTCGGCGTGGAGGGCGCCTTGGGCGCGCTGATGCGCTTGGCCGCGTTCGCTTGCGTGATCATGCCGCGCGAGTTGCCGGCCTGTAGTTGCTTGAGGCTGACAGGCCAGGGATATTGCTCCCAGCCGAGCCCCTGCACCATCGGGCCCACCTTGAAGTAGCCGACATGGGTGCCTTGCACCGCGCGCCGCGCCGGCTCGTCCAGCTGGCCCGGTGCGATGTTGACCTGCATAAAGCGGATCATGTCGGCGCTGCTCGAATGCACGCCGTAGGCTGGCTTCGCCAGCACGCCCGGGTCCATCCGGCGCGCTTTCTGGTTCTCGTCGTAGCCCCACGCCTGGTTGGCCATGGCGCTCGATGGCACGTGCAGGTAGCTGCTGGTCAGGCCCAGTTGCGCGAACAGCTGTTTCATCGCATCGTCAAAATCGCTGCCCAAGGCCAGCGCGGTCACCTGCCCGAACAGGCCCAGGCTGGGGTTGGAGTAGCGGCGCTGCGTGCCGGGAGCCGCTTGTGCTTTCCATTGCTGGAAGTAGTCGGGCATCTGCGCGTCCTTTATGTCTTCTGGAAACTGCAGCGGCAAGCCGCCGGCGGTGTAGGTTCCCAGGTTGAGCACGCTCGCCTTGTCGATGTCGCTGCCTTTCAACTGCGCCATGTAGGCGCTCGGGTGCGCGTCCAGCGACAGTTTGCCGTTCGCCTGCGCGTACGAGGCCAGCGTTGCCGTCAGCGTCTTGCTGATGGAGCCCAGTTCGAACAGGGTCGCCTCGCTCACCGGGGTCTGGTCCTTGATCGAGGCCAGCCCGTAGTTGAAGAAATAGGCCTTGCCGCCCACCGTCACGGCCACCGCCATGCCCGGTACGTCATGCTCGGTCATGATGGGGCCGATGGCTTTGTCGACAATGGCGCGCAGGCGCACGCTGTCGTCGGCAGCCCGGCTGGACAGGGG
The DNA here is from genome assembly GCF_011682185.1 of Massilia genomosp. 1. Classification (NCBI taxonomy): domain Bacteria; kingdom Pseudomonadati; phylum Pseudomonadota; class Betaproteobacteria; order Burkholderiales; family Oxalobacteraceae; genus Massilia; species Massilia genomosp. 1. The sequence goes on along the minus strand of NZ_WHJF01000042.1, from coordinate 4,555 downwards.
CACGCAGCATGCCGCGATGAGGGCCAGGGCGATGTGGCTGGTAAATTTTTTCGGCGAAGTGGACACAGCGGTGCTTCCTTTTCTGATGGCGGTGGTCGATGCAAAGGGTGTTTACTGTTGGGCGGCTTCGGCGGCCAGCTTGCGTGCCAGCCTGTCGCGCGCAGCGTTGGCGTAGTCGCGGCAGGCGTTGCGGTCGATAAAGGCGGCGTTGCCCAGTGTCGGCTGTTGGGCCAGGCGCTCCCACAGCTCGCTCCCTTCTGGATGGGCCGAGACCAGCACATCGCAATCGAACGCGGCGACGGTGGCGATCGATTTTTCAAGCTCGGCGCGCGCTTGCGGGTAGGTCGTGCTGGCGCTGTAGCGAAACGGGCCGGCGCTGATCGCGTTCAGGCTGTCGGCATACACCATGGCGGCCGTCTTGCCGCCCTCGGACGAGCGCCAGGTCCAGCTGGTGCCGCCCTGCGCGTGGCCTGGCGTGTCGTGCGCGGTGACCGACAAGGGGCCGAGCTTGACGATGTCGCCATCCTTGACGGCGCGCGTGCTGGCCACGGTGGCCGTGGTCGGCGGCAGGTTGGTGTATTGCGGGTCGCCCTTGCTGGTGGCGCCGGTGCGCAGGACTTGCTCGCCGTGTACGCTGGCCAGCACGGTGGCGCCCGACAGGCGCTGCAGTTCGGCAATGCCACCGGCGTGGTCGAAGTGCTCGTGCGAATTGAGGATGTACTTCACGTCCCCGATCTTGAAGCCCAGCTGGCCGATGTGCCGCACGATCTGGACGGCTGACTCGGGACTGCCGCCGTCGATCAGGATGTGCCCGGCAGGGGAGGTAATCAGTACCGCGCTCAGGCCGCGCACGCCGACGTAGTAGGTGTTGCCGAAGAGGGCGAACGGTTCTTGCGGGTCGTTCCAGTCGGCGCCAAGCGCTGGCGTGAGCGGCAAGGCGGCCAGCAGCGTGGCAATGAGCAGGTGTTTCATGTTGTCTCCTTGGTGAGGTGGGTTTAGTTAAGTGCATCCAGGCGGGCGGGCAGGTCGCGCAGGAAGGCTTTTTTGGTCCTGGTGCCGGCCGCGTGCCCTTCCTGGCGTGGATCGAGCACCAGGCGCGCGAAGATCACGGTGCGGCCGTCCTTGCTTGCCCAGCCAACAAACCAGCCATATTCGTGCTTGGTGTCAGCTTGTCCAGCAACGGTGACTGGCGCCGAGGTGCCGGTTTTGCCGTGGATTTCCCAGCCGTTTTGCAGGTTGTCGAGCCTGGTGATGCGGGCGGTCATGTCGTACGCTGCCGGCGTCAGCCCGAGCTCGCGCTTGACCATTTTGCGCAGGAAGGCAACCTGTTCGACAGGTGAAATTGCCAGGGTCGAACTGATCCAGGAAAGCGGGAGGCCCTTGTCCTTGCCGGCCTCGCCCAGTACCTTGCGGTTACCGTAGTCGAAGCCATCGATATAGCGCTGGACTTGTGCCGCGCCAAGGTGGGATGTGACTTGCTGGGCGTACCACACGGTGGAATTGCGCATCCAGCTGGTCGGGTCGGTGCTGGCGCGCCAGGAATCGATCCAGTCGGCATAGCCCTCCTTGAACGCCAGTACCGGGGCGTGCTCGTCGCGCAAAAAGCCGCTGTCGTAGCCCATCAGGCTGACGACAATGTTGAAGGTCGACGCCGGCGTCACGCGCTCGTCGCACTGGCCTTCGTGTACCAGCCGCTGGCCGCTGGCGGCGTCGATCATTTCCGTGCAGCTCAGCAGGGCGGTTGGCGCGCTGGCGCTGGCCCGCGACAGCGATGCGTTCGGTACCGCATGCGGGGCGGCGTCGATGCGCCAGGCCAGCGCGGGCTGGAAGGCAAGGCTGCCCAGCACGATGCCTGCGAGGCTGGCAAGCGCGGCGCAACGTGCCCACGGGGTACGGGGGGTGCTGGCCGGTTCGCGGATCAGCGCGATGCGGGCCGCCACGCTGCGCTCGCTGACACCGCCGAAGGCCAGCGCTGTCGCCACCGTGTGGTGCTGCAGGCGCAGTTGCGCCACCAATGCCGCCGCGTAGGCCTTGCGCTGGACCTGGGGACGACCGCGCAACACGTCGCGGTCGCAGCCGAGTTCCTGCGCCCACGACAGGTTCACCCGCAGCAGCCGCATGAAGGGGTTGAACCAGAGCAGGGTCTGGAGCAGCACGCCGGCGCTCATCCATTGCAAGTCGTGCCGTCGCAAGTGGGTCAGTTCGTGGGCCACGATCAATTCCTGCTGCACCGGCGCCAGGCTGCGCAGGTGGCGCGGCAGCAGCAGGCGCGGCTTGATGAGGCCGAACAGCATGGGCGAGATGGGGGCGTCGACTTCGATCACGTCCGGCGTGCCTGCCGCTTGCGCGGGGCCGGCGAAGCCCTCGTGCGGGTGCCGGGCGTCCATGCGCGATCCGGTCGCGGCCAGGCCGTTGAGCATGCGCCGGGCATGCACCAGCTTGATGATCGAATAGCCCAGGCCGAGCAGGTAGACCAGCAGCCAGGCTTGCGCGCCGCTGGCAAGCCAGGGTTTGTCGTTCGCCTGGATGCCTGGCTTGGCCGGGTTGCTGGCCGCTGGCGCCGCTGTGGCCGTGGTGGCTGGGGTGGGCACGCTCGCTTGCGTGGCAGGCTCCAGGTCGATCTGCGGGATGATGCGCAGGCGTTCGCTATGCGGCAGCAAGATCACCAGGAAGGCCGCCACGATCGTGATCTGGCTCAGCAGCCACAGGGAGCGCTGCGCGGCGAAATCGGGGAGCTTGCGCCGGCACAGCGTGGTCACCGCCCACACGGCCAGGCCGGCGGCCAGGCAACCGCCGCTGGCCAGCAGGAAACGCGATATCAGCAAATCGGCCGGGCTCATTGCTCGTCACCGTTGTCGTCGGGCCAGTCGCTCAGCAGTTGCTCGAGCCGGGTCAGCTCGGCGTCATCGACGAGCTTGCTGCCGGTGAACATCGTGACCGGCAAGGGCGCGTCCATCTCCATCACGCGCTTGCCGAAGTCGTGCGCGAAGGAGGCGAGGGTGCCGATTTTTTCCAGCACGGCTTGGTAGACTTGCACGCCGTGCAGGGTGGATTGGATGATGGAACCTTTTTCCAGCATGCGTTCGAGGGTCTTGCGCGTCGAGGAGTACGACCAGCCAAGTTCGGCTTCGACCTGCTGGTGGATTTCGCGCGCGCTCAGGGGCTGTTGCCGCCACAGCGATTTGAGGACGATCAGTTCGGAGATGGAGGGGATGGCCATGGGACTCTTTATGTGTGCGACGAGTGCCACTATTATGTGACATATGTCGCACCAACGTCAAGCGCGATGATGCCGGCGTTTTCGCCACGCGTTGGCGCTGTACCAGATAGTGCTCGTCACGCTGCCTCGGCCCATGGCGACTGAGGAGTCGGTCGATGTGTTTATCCTGAAGTCGATCCGATGAGATACCTGCTGCTGATCCTGCTGGCTCTGGTGCTACTCACCTCCTGCGCCGGTGCGCCGCGGGTCATGCAAGAGGTCAAGGTTCCGGTCTACTGCCCATGCCTGACGGCGGCACCGGCCCGGCCGACGTTCGCCACGCGTGCGCTCGATCCCGGTGCCAGCGACGGCGAGAAGGTGCTGGCCTTGGCGCGCGACCACCTGGTGCATTTCAAGTATGAGGGGGAGCTCGAAGCCGTGATCGCGGGTGCTTGTGAGCGGCGATGGACCGCTGATCCTGGAGATGCACCGGATCGACGGCCCGGACAAGTCGCCCATGCAGATGATCAGCGCCGACCTGCTCGCGCATTACCAGCGCTGCGAGGCCGAGCTGATCGCGCGTTTTGCGTCGTTGCCGAGTTACAAGACGAGTTCGATTATATGTGCCCACATAGGAGTGCCAATAATTGCCAGTGCTTCAGGCGCATCATGGATGGGGGCGTCGTGTACCGCGCTTGGGTTTTCTTCGACGCTTGCATCGTTGTTGACGAATCTCATTAATGCAGCCCACTCGTTACGGTCCGATGCAGAGCCGCCAGGGGCAACGGCTAAGGGCATATTCTCGTCGTCTCCCTCGTCTCCGTCGCCGCCACCCTCACCGCCGTCACCACCACCATCACCACCGTCACCGCCGTCACCACCGCCGCCGTCACCATCGCCGCCGCCGTCGTCGTCATCATCATCACCCCCATCATCGTCAATGTCGGGAACAGGGGGATCGATCTGCGGTTGCTAGTCTGGCCCTTGCACTTCATTGCCCTGGTAATCATCTTTTACCCACGTGTAGCTGCCGTCGGGGTTGGTGCGGGTGTGCTGAGTTGGGTCATCGACGTGGATTGGCGCTATGCCCTTATGTGAATCGCGCACTGGCTCACGCAACTCGCTCGCGATATCCGCTTCTGTCTGACCCGCCAGCCTTTCAGCATCATTTCCCCATTTGTCATTTGGCTCGCGCTGATTCTGATACCGGTCATCATCAAGTGCATGCACCCCCCAATCTACCGGACTTAAGCCTGTCGATTTTTTTACGATTGAACGTCGAAATCGCTTGACAAGATGACCGCTTCGCGCGGCCGCCGCCCTGCACGCGAGGTTTTTTTTCGCGTGCAGGGCGGC
>NZ_WHJF01000429.1:0-379 GCF_011682185.1 Massilia genomosp. 1 | reverse complement strand
CGCGTCCTTCAGCCAAGGTGTGTCAGGACCAGTGCGCCACCCGGTCAATTGCTTCGCCATGGCGACATAGCCGATGAACTTGTTACCGGCCTCATGATTTTCTTTTTGCATCGCCAACGCCTTGTTGTAGACGAATCGGCACGCGCCAGCGAAGCGGCGCATAGTGCGCTCTTGCTCGCCATCTGGCATCAGTTCGTATTGATAGGCTTGCAGTCGTTGCATGCTTCGATTATAGTTTGGTCTATGAGTCATTACAATGAAATTCGCCACGGAAGACACTGTGTTTTCCTCATGCACCTACATTTGGTCTTCGCAACAAAATACCGCCGTGAAGTCTTCACAAAAGAGATTCTTGACGACCTGCGGCCGATATGCTCCA
>NZ_WHJF01000428.1:0-381 GCF_011682185.1 Massilia genomosp. 1 | reverse complement strand
CACCAGGCCAGTCGTGGTGCCGATGCCGAGTACGGCCTTGGCAACAAAGGCGTTTGCCAACCAAGCTCGGACATGTGGCGGCCGACCAATGCCGCACCACGAGTGAGCGACAAATTCTTCCACCCGAGCCCATTCAAGAACATGCGCTACGCGGGCCAGTTTCGGTGTCACGACGCCGACTTCGGCACGCAACTCGGGAAGCACATCATGTTGAATCGCATTCCAGCGTTGCATGATCAGATCGCGTCGGGTAGCATCCATTGTGTGGGCGTTTTGGTGAAGTCTTGAGAAACTGCATCATGCCAGAAATGGGTGCGCCCACACCCTCCTTTATGCTTGCGATGCCAAGCCGTTCCCATGCGTTACGCCAGTTTTGCAAGA
>NZ_WHJF01000427.1:0-383 GCF_011682185.1 Massilia genomosp. 1 | reverse complement strand
AAGGCTGTCTACAACCTGGACCAGGTCAAGAACTTCCCGAACCGGGAAGGTTGCACCTATACCGTCGATAAATTTACTTGTATCGTACCTCCCGGCAATTACTTTATGATGGGCGATAATCGGGACAATAGCTCCGACAGCCGTTATTGGGGCTTCGTCCCGAATAAGAATATCGTGGGCAAGGCGTTTTTTGTCTGGATGAACCTGGGCAGTCTTGGCCGCATCGGCAGCATTCACTAACGTCAAAGGGATTTACTATGTACGGATCGAAACCGGTCAATCTGGCGAAACAGCAGGGTGTCTCCTTGTCGGGCCTGATTTTTTTGCTGGCAATCATTACTTTTATTGCCATGTTTGCCATGAAAGTCTTCCCGACCTTTCTG
>NZ_WHJF01000426.1:0-385 GCF_011682185.1 Massilia genomosp. 1 | reverse complement strand
GTTCTTATTTACATGGTTTTTACGGCAAGGTATGCTGTTTCGCAACGGACACGTTTGACATCGATCGTCCGCCGGGCCGCCAGTCTGCGGTCGGTTTTCCATCAACAAGGACACCATGCAAAAATCGCCCTCCCTGCCAGCCCCGTCGAACCAGGATGCCGTGCAGCGCAGCGTGGCCGACACGCGGCAAGAGGGCCAGCCTGGCGCGGCCGGCACGCTGGCCGGTCCCCAGACGGAGCGCCTGGGCCAGCTCGCCGAGCTCGCCAACGCCAGCGCGCAGGGCGCGCTGCAGCGCCGGCTGGCCGGGATGGCCCAGGCCAGCGCGCGCACGGTGCACCGCAGCGGCTTGCCGCACCAGTTAAAGAGCGGCATTGAAGCGCTGTCC
>NZ_WHJF01000425.1:0-386 GCF_011682185.1 Massilia genomosp. 1 | reverse complement strand
GAACAAGACCCAGAGCGGCGTGCTGACGCGTTCCACGCCGAAAGGCAACTACAACACCGCCAATGCCTTGCGTTTCGAGGATAAAAAGGGCCAGGAACAGTTGTGGCTGCATGCCGAGAAAGACCAGTTGACCGAGGTCGAGCACGACGAGGACAAGTGGGTTGGGAACGATCGCCGCAAGACCATCGACCGGGATGAGACCACCCTCGTCAAGCGAGACCGCACGGAGACGGTGGACCGCGATGAAACGATTACGGTGCACAACAACCGCAAGGAGCGGGTCGATCACGACGAGACCATCAGCATCGGCGACAACCGCACCGAAGATGTGGGGATCAACGAGACCATCACGATTGGGGCGAACCGGACCAAGACGGTGGTGCAGA
>NZ_WHJF01000424.1:0-387 GCF_011682185.1 Massilia genomosp. 1 | reverse complement strand
GACCGATTTCAAGAAACGAACAACTCTGGCACGTGCTCGCTCAGGCTAAACAGTTACCGTTTTTGCACGTCTTTTAAGAAAAATTTTCAGGTTTCTGATATCCCTTCATAGGGGCTGAACAGTTACGTTTCTTCTATGCTTTTTCCTCGCCGGTGTGTTGGTTTGTGAAGGTGCTCACGAACATATATCAAAAGTATAGAGACGTTATGAAATTCGACAACAGCATGGTCCAGTACGAGGGGAGGTTCAACCGCATCGCGGCCCCCCCTGTGTCAGACTACTTGTCGGGTGTGTTTTTGAACAAAGTATGTCGTGATCTTGAGCGTTGTAGTGGGGTTTTTAGGGTTCGTTCTTGTGCTGTACTTTTGACATCGTTTCCGGGAGCGG
>NZ_WHJF01000423.1:0-389 GCF_011682185.1 Massilia genomosp. 1 | reverse complement strand
GGCGAGACTGGTCAAGGCGGTGCGCACATTGGCGAGAGTGATGAGTTCTTCATCGTCAAGGTCATCCTGGTCGACGGGAAAACGCTCCAGGACGGCTTCGCAGGTCGCAGTCATGTCGCCGGGCAGGTCGAGCTTGTCGAGGCTCGCGAGTCGAAGCTGGAAATAGGCGCTCCAGGTGGCATCTTCGTCGTCAAGCGCATCATCGTCGGACAGTTCTTCGAGAATGGGCAGTGCCGCATCGGCAAACGCAAGGCAGGCGGCATACTCTTTCTTGCGCAACTGGACGCCCGCTTTGCGCAATAGAGCGGTCATGTTCGTCATCGTATTTTTCATCTTCTGTTATCTCGATTCGTCGTGCTATTTGGAGGAAACGGGCGCAGGTATCACAA
>NZ_WHJF01000422.1:0-391 GCF_011682185.1 Massilia genomosp. 1 | reverse complement strand
GCAAGAGCGATGGCGAGCCCGGCGTCAAGACGATCTGGCTCGGCTTGAAGGATGTTCACGTGGCGGCGGAAACGATACGCGCGCTACGGGGAATTGGCGCACTGAACACTTGTGTATAACGAGGTGAGTTCAAGCCCGTCTCGGTGTCGTGATACTGGCCCAGAAAACGGATCGGCTGGAACTTTGCAGGATCATTCGCCGCCTCAGCCTCAACAGCGACCAAACTGGGGGTCTTCGGCGCAGCCTGGACGACTCGCAGCACATTACCGTAAGCGGTCGCTCAGCGGCGTTATTGCGCGACCCGATGGCGATCTGGAGAATGCATCCCTGGTGACAAACGAATCCCAGGGAGATGGCAATGGACGCAGGTAAGCGGGCAGTCAAGCGGGTG
>NZ_WHJF01000421.1:0-394 GCF_011682185.1 Massilia genomosp. 1 | reverse complement strand
GCTCCAGGTTGAGCCGGCTTTTGAGCCGTTTGAAGGCTTCCTCGATGCGCCAGCGCTTGTGGTACAGGTCGCCAAAGGCGCTGGCCGGGAAGCGCGCGGTATCGAACAAATTGGTCATCAGCACGCGCACTTTGCCGTTCGGCGCGATGTGGCGCACCAGACGAACCTGCTGGGGCGCGCGGGTGAACTCGTAGTCGGCGGCCTCGCGCTGCGACGGCGCTGTGAGCGTGACGACCTGCTCATCGAGGCCGGAGCGCAGAAACGCGCACGAGATGGCGCGCTCGTTGAGCAGGGCGACGAGCCAGCGCGACGGATAGCCCCGGTCCAGCAGCAGCAAGTCCTTGCTTGAGAGTCGGTCCAGATGCTGGACCAGCATCTGGCGTTCGCCGCATTC
>NZ_WHJF01000420.1:0-401 GCF_011682185.1 Massilia genomosp. 1 | reverse complement strand
TTGTTCGCAAGACGTTCCTTCACCGACCCGGCCAATCAAAGCCCAGAAACAAGCAGCCTAAGCCCCACAAATACATGACACAAAAGCCATGTTAAGCTGTCAATCGCTTAAGTCCGGTAGATTGATGCACCCCCTCATGGGCGAGGCCCAACGCAGGTGATTGAACTCCCCCAATTCCCTCGCCGTCCAATATCTGTAGCCCGTTTTGTGGGTCCCAATTCAACACCCCGGTGCGGCCGTTAAAGCTATCGTTCCTGTTGTGATTTATCGACACACTGTAAGCGATCCATCAACCCCAGACTGTTCAGGAAGTCACGCCGCTGGTTAAATCGGGGGTATGCAAATCCTTCATATTCCACGGCAGCAGCGCCGCTACATCATCCACGGTTTTCGCCGCCGGC
>NZ_WHJF01000041.1:0-55390 GCF_011682185.1 Massilia genomosp. 1 | reverse complement strand
TGGCTTCGGTGACACCGGGGTCAGACCCCTAAAAGAAGAACCGGGGTCTGACCCCAATTCTCCACCGCTCTTGCAACAAAATCAGATGTCGGCTTCGGTTTCGTTGCCATGTTCTTCGATCCAGGCGCGGCGGGCGGCGGCTTCGCCTTTGCCCATCAGCATGTTAAAGCGCGCCGAGGCGTCAATGTGGCTGAAGTCGCCCAAGGATACCGGCAGCAAACGCCGCGTGTCCGGGTTCATCGTGGTTTCCCACAGCTGTTCCGCATTCATCTCGCCCAGGCCCTTGAAGCGCGAAATGCTCCAGCTGCCTTCTTTCAAGCCTTCTTTCATCAGCTTGTCCTGGATCGCCACCAGCTCGCCATCGTCGAGCGCGTACAGCTTCTGGATCGGCTTCTTGCCGCGCGCCGGGGCGTCGACCCGGTACAGCGGCGGGCGCGCCACGCAGATGTGGCCGGGCGCGAACAGGGCCGGGAAGTGCTTGAAGAACAAGGTCAGCAGCAATACCTGGATGTGCGAGCCGTCCACGTCCGCATCGGACAGGATGCAGATCTTGCCGTAACGCAGGTTTGAGAGGTCGGGCGTGTCGCCCACGCCGTGCGGATCGACCCCGATCGCCACGGCGATATCGTGGATCTCGTTGTTGGCGAACAGGCGGTCGCGGTCGGTTTCCCAGGAGTTGAGCACCTTGCCGCGCAGCGGCAGGATGGCCTGGAATTCCTTGTCGCGCCCCATCTTGGCCGAACCGCCCGCCGAGTCGCCCTCGACCAGGAACAGTTCGTTGCGGCCGATGTCGCTCGATTCGCAATCGGTCAGCTTGCCCGGCAAAACGGCCACGCCCGAGGATTTTTTCTTTTCGACTTTTTGCAGCGAGCGCAGGCGCGACTGGGCCTGGCGGATCACCAGTTCGGCCAGCTTGCGGCCGTATTCGACGTGCTGGTTGAGCCACAGTTCGAGCGGCGGCTTGGCGAAGGTCGACACCAGCCGCACCGCGTCGCGCGAGTTCAGGCGTTCCTTGATCTGGCCCTGGAACTGCGGATCGAGCACTTTGGCCGAGAGCACGAAGGAGACGCGCGCGAACACGTCTTCCGGCATCAGTTTTACGCCTTTCGGCAGCAGCGCGTGCATCTCGACAAAGCTCTTGACCGCGCCGAACAGGCCGTCGCGCAGGCCCGATTCGTGGGTGCCGCCGTTCGAGGTCGGAATCAGGTTCACGTACGATTCGCGCACCACCGCGCCTTCTTCGGTCCACGCCACCACCCAGGCCGCGCCTTCGCCTTCGGCAAAGCCGTCCGACTCGCCGTTGGAATACTGGGCGCCTTCGAACACGGGAATGACGGTGTCGCCGCTGGTACTTTGCGCCAGCATTTCATTGAGGTAGCCGCGCAGGCCTTCGTCGTACTTCCAGGTCGTCACGTCGCCGGTCTTGGCGATGGTGAGGGTGACCGTCACGCCGGGCAGCAGCACCGCCTTGGAGCGCAGCAGGCGCGCAAGCTCGACCTGCGAGATCGCCGGCGAATCGAAATATTTCGGGTTCGGCCAGGCGCTCACGCGGGTGCCGCTCTTCTTGCCGTCGCGCGGCGCCGGGATCGACGCCAATGGCTCGATCACGTCGCCGTCGGCGAACACCATCTTGTGCAGGCCGGTGCCGTTGTCTTCCTTGCGCCAGACCGTGATTTCCAGGCGCGAGGAAAGCGCGTTGGTCACCGACACGCCGACGCCGTGCAAGCCGCCCGAGAAGGCATACGCGCCGCCCGAACCCTTGTCGAACTTGCCGCCCGCGTGCAGGCGCGTAAAGACGATTTCCACCGTCGGCACGCCTTCTTCGGGATGCAGGCCGACCGGGATGCCGCGGCCGTCGTCTTCGACCGTGATCGAGCCGTCCGCATTGACCGTCACGCCGATATTCTTGCAATGGCCGCCGAGCGCTTCATCGGAGGCGTTATCGATCACTTCCTGGATGATGTGCAGCGGATTTTCCGTGCGGGTGTACATGCCCGGACGCTGTTTGACGGGTTCGAGTCCCTTGAGGACCCGGATGGAGGATTCGCTGTAGTCGGATGCAGGTTTTTTGGTGGCCATATCTAAGTTCTTTATGCGGATGCCTGCGCATTCTATCTTGTCAGCCGGAAAAGAAGCCAAATTTGAGCGCGCTGAATGTGCTTGCCAGCCCGGACGATTGTGGTTAGATTTGTACGCACACCAACAGGTGTGGTCAAAACTATTCCATAAGTTGCTAAAAATGCATTCAAAAAGGCAGTCTCTGAGCGTTCGCCTGTTGGGCTTTCCTTCTTCCGAAGGGGCCGAGCTGGGGACGGCGCTGGCCCATCCCCCGCGCGACGGCCCGTCGTATTCTTGCTTGCTGGGCGACAGTTTGCAAGAGCCGGACCTGATGATTGCCAACGGCGACGACCTGAGCGCGCTGGCCGCCTTGCTGGCGTGGCAGCCGGACCGGCTGCGTCCCGGCCTGGTGATCGGTTCGGCCGGGATGGACTTTCCCTGCGCGCAGCTGGCGCGGCCCCTGGACATGTTCCAGATGTTCAAGCAGCTCACCGAGCTGGGACGCAAGCGCGCCGAGGCGGTGAAAAACATGCCGGCGCCCGTCGCCGCGCCGCAGCACGAGCGGCGCCGCCGCATCCGCCTCGATCTTGACGTCACCGACCCGGCCGAGTTCATCAAGATGCGGCGCCCGGCCCCCGCCGGCGCGGTGCTCATCGTCGACAAGCGCGGCGCGCTGCGCGACCATGTGGCGCGCCTGCTCGCGCCGCACCAGGTGGCGGTGGAGTGGACCGAAAGCGCGGTGGCGGCGCTGCGCCTGTGCGCCGAGACGCCGGTGGCGGTGGTGATGATCAATACCTCCACGCCCGGCGTCGATCCGTATGCGCTGTGCAGCGAGATCAAGCGCCAGGACGGGGCCGAACGGATCGCCGTGGTGCTGCTGGTGAACCAGGCGTCCGGCTACGATACGGCGCGTGCGCGGGCGGCCGGGGTGCGCGGCCTGCTCGACAAGCCGATGGCCGACCGTCATCTGCTGGCGGCGCTCAAGAAGCTGCTGTCGCTGCCGGCTTAGGAAGTGACAGTCACAATTTTGTTACAACTTTGAATCGTGCGCCCGCATGGGAGCGCTATATTTAAGGCATGCCCGATACTGACAAGCCCCTGTTGCCCACCGCCGTTCCCGATCCTTCGCCTGTTCTTCCGTCCGGGCAGGAGACCGATACCGGTGTCCATGCGCCGCGCGTTCCCGACCGGCGCGCCGCCGACGCCCTGCCGCGCTACCAGAAAGACAGCGACACGCCGCTGGCCCTGGCGCGCCGCGTGCTGGCCTCGCGCTGGCGCAACCTGCGCGACAAGATCGGCCGCGACTTCATGCGACGCACCTTGCGCATCGGGGTCTCGGCGCGGATTTTCCATCCCGAGCCTGGCTCGACCGGCCTGCGCAGCAAGAATTTGCAGTACCTGGAGGAGTCGATTGCGCAGTGGGTGATGTCGCGCGATGTGCTGGTGTTTATGATTCCCACGGTCAATACCAACGGCTTGCTACATCCCAGTAACATCACCTTGCGCCATTACGCGCGCCATCTCGACGGGCTGGTGCTGCAGGGCGGGGCCGACGTGTCGCCGCAGACGTATTCGGAAAGCCCGACCCGGCCCGAATGGAGCGGCGACCGCGCGCGCGATGTGTACGAGCTCGAACTGCTGCACGAATTCGTCGATGCGGGTAAACCGGTGCTGGGCATTTGCCGGGGGTGCCAGTTGATCAATGTGGCGTTCGGGGGGACCTTGTACCAGGACGTGGCGACCAATGTGCCGGCGGCGCACGCGCACGTACACAGCGATTACGACGCGCACCGGCACAAGGTGATTTTTCCGTCGGGGTCGTCGCTGGGACGCATGTTCCCGGACGTGCGGCGGCCGGTGGTCAATTCGATTCACCACCAGGCGGTCAAGGACCTGGGGCGCGATATTTTGGTGGAGGCGATGTCGGACCCGGACGGGATTATCGAAGCGATCCGCTATCAACGGGCCAATTTTGTGATGGGATTGCAGTGGCACCCGGAGTTTCACCGGGCCGGTGGAGTGGATCTGCTGGACTGCACGCCGATCCTGGACGAGTTCTTGCGGGCGGCGCGCGAAACGCGGTTGTAATCGATATCCCGTCGTTCCCGGCCTCGGCGGCCCCCTTGGCGGGAACCCAAGTTCGTTCCGTAGTTGTTGGCCGCGCGACGAACTTGGGTTCCCGCCGAGGGCCGCCTTGGCGCGGGAACGACGTAGGCTAGCGCTTGCCCCTGAAGCGCCGGATCGCCGCATTGACCATCCCCTCGGCGCTGCCCTGTTCCTCATACTGCCTGCGTAAATACGTCGCGTCGCTGGCCTCCTGCGCCGCCGTCGACAAATGCCTGAGCGCCCCCAAGCTGCCCAGCGCTTCGCCGTGAGGCTCTATCTTCCTCAACGTCGTCAGGATATCCTCGCGCAGCGACATCGTCTCGTAGGTCTTCGGATGGGTAATCGCCCCATCGAGCCCGAAGCGGCACGCCTGGAAGCGGTTGAAGTTATACACAAGATAGTCGTCTTCCACCGGCGGCTCTTCGCGCCGCTCCAGCAGATGGCGGCACAGCGCCTGTAAATACCCGGCCAGGGCCGCTGCCCGTTCCACCGTCAGCGGCGTGTCGCACACGCGCAGCTCGATGGTGCCGTACTCCGGCTTGGGCCGCACATCCCAGTAAAAATCCTTCATGCTCTTGATGATGCCGGTGCCTTCCATCTTCGCAAAGTACACATTCGCAAATTCGTCCCAGCTCAATGTAAACGGCGCGCGCCCGCTCATCGGAAACGCAAACACCGAATTCAAACGCGCCGAATCGAACAAACTGTCGTGCCCCTGCACGAACGGCGACGAGGCCGACAGCGCGATAAAGTGCGGAATATACCGGTTCAGCGAATGCAGCAAGAACATCGCATCGTCGCCCGAGGCGCAGCCGATGTGCACGTGCTGCCCGAACACCGTGAACTGCTTGGCCAGGTAGCCGTACAGGGACGAGAGCTCCTGGAAGCGCTGCTTCGGATAGATTTTCTGCTCCGACCAGTGCTGGAACGGATGCGTGCCGCCGCCGCACAAGCCGATATTGAGGCGGTCGCCCGCCGCCACCAGGATATCGCGGATCTCCAGCAGTTCGGCCAGCAGCGGCAGGTGGCTCGAATGCACGCTCGAATTAATCTCGATCATGCTCTCGGCGATTTCGGGCGTCACATTGCCGGGGAAGGGCTTTTGCGCGAGCAGGTGCAGCAGGTCGGGACTGGCGGCGGTCAGGTCGAAGTCCGACAGGCTGACCAATTGCAGCTCCAGTTCCACGCCAAAGGTCAGTGCCTTGGAAGTGGCAAACGGTTCAAGCGCCATCTCAGGCCTCCGTGGTTTCGCGGGCCCAGATCAGGGCGCGCTGGATGATAATGGGGCCGAATACTTCGAGCATCATGGTCACCGCGGCCATCGAGCGCAGTTCCTGCACGTCGATCCCGCGCGAACGCGCATGCTCGAGCAGCAAAATGACGAACACCGACACCGGCGCGAGCGCGAGGCCGGTCAGCGCACCTTTGCGCCACGAGATGCCGGACAGCTGCGAGAAGACCGTCACGCCCAGCGTCTTGGTGAGCAGGCGCACGATCACCACCGTCACCGCCAGGGCGCCGCCGGCCATCAGTTCGCGCCATTCCAGGGTCGAGGCAGCGTACACGAACAGCAGCACGGTCAGCAACTCGCCGAGCGCGCCGAAATTGCGCTGCGCGCCGCTGAAGGCCACGCGCCGGTGGCGCGCCGTCAGGCCGAAGGCCAGGGTGGCCATCACCGGCGACAGGTGCATGGTATAGGTGATCGAGACGATCAAGATGACGGCCAGTGCAAAGGCCACCGTGGCGTCCTGCGCCAGGTTGCCGAGGTGGCGCAGCATGGCCGGCACCACCACCCCGAACACGGCGCCGATGACGCCCGAGATCAACAGCGCAACCAGGCTGTTGATGGTGGCGTCGCCGATGTCCGACGAACTGTGGAACAGCCAGAAGCCGACGATCACGTTAAACGTAAACACCGACAGCACGCAGTTGATCGCCGACAGGTGCAGCACCCGTTCGGTCACCTGGCCGGAGCTGCGCTGTTCATTGATGATGCGTACCACCGTGGCGGGCGAGGTGGACATGGCGAGCGAGGCGAGCATCAGTGCGGTCATGGTGCTCACGCCGAACCACAGGGCGACGAAATACACGGCCACAAAGGTGCCCAGCGCTTCGACCAGCGAGGCCATCGCGAACCAGGGATTCATGCGCAGCCAGCGCAGGTTGATGCGGTAGCCAAGTTCGAACAAAATCAGGCCGAAGGCCACGTCGGCCATGAACAGGACCGTGCCCGTTCCGGAGGTCGATGCGGGCAGCACGCCGATCTGGGTGCTGGCCAGCGCAAAACCGACAATGCCGTAGAAGCTGATGCGCGGCAGGCCGGTCCAGCGCTTGCCGAATTCGCCGGCCATCCAGGCGATACAGATCGCGAAGGGCCAGGCGAGATTGGTGAGGATCGTCAGCAGATCGGGCATGAATTCCTTTCGTTCCACCGGTCGATGGGTGCGCCAAGATTCTACAAGACGAGGCCGTGCGCACGATTCCGCATCACGAAAAATGTTGCCCAAAGTGCAAGCGGGCGCTCCGGGCAGCGCCGCAACAGGCTATTGGGCTATTTGCTCAAGGTGCGCATGGCGCGCTCGAGGCCATCGATCGTCAGCGGGAACATGCGGTGGCTCACAATCTGGCGGATCAGCGATATCGACTGGCGGTACTGCCACACGCCTTCCTGCTCGGGATTGAGCCAGGCGAATTTGGGGAAGGCATGGCAAAAACGCGCCAGCCAGGCGGCGCCGGCTTCTTCGTTGTTGTATTCGACCGAGCCGCCCGGATGCAACACTTCGTAGGGGCTCATGGTGGCGTCGCCGACGAAAATGAGCTTGGTGTCGGCCGGGTACTTGCGCAGGATGTCCCAGGTCGGAAAGCGCTCGGCGTTGCGGCGCCGGTTGTTCTTCCACAGGTAGTCGTAGACGCAGTTATGGAAGTAGAAGAACTCCATGTTCTTGAATTCCGTCTTCGCCGCCGAAAACAGTTCTTCGGTGCGTTCGATATGGTCGTCCATCGAGCCGCCCACGTCGAGCAACATCAATACCTTCACCTTGTTGCGGCGTTCGGGCCGCATCTTGATGTCCAGGAAGCCGGCGTTGTTGGCGGTGGCGTGGATGGTGGCGTCGAGCGCCAGTTCGTCCTCGGCGCCTTCGCGCGCGAACTTGCGCAGGCGGCGCAGCGCCACCTTGATGTTGCGCGTGCCCAGTTCGCGTTCGGCGTCGTAGTCGCGGTAGGCGCGCTGTTCCCACACCTTGACGGCGGTGCGGTTGCCGCCCTTGCCGCCGATGCGCACGCCTTCCGGATTGGTGCCGCCGTTCCCGAACGGGGAGGTGCCGCCGGTGCCGATCCATTTGCTGCCGCCTTCATGGCGCTCTTTTTGTTCCTTGAGCAGTTCGTTCAGGCGGTCCATCAGCTTGTCGTAGCCGAATTTTTCGAGCTGGCGTTTCTGCTCGTCCGACAGTTCGCGCTCCATGCGCTTGACCAGCCAGTCGAGCGGAATGGCGGCATTGGTCTCGAAGGCGGCGTTGATGCCCTTGAAGTACTGGGCAAAGGCGCGGTCGAATTTGTCGTAGTGCGCTTCGTCCTTGACCAGGGTCAGGCGCGCTACATAATAGAAGTCGTCCATCGATGCGCCGACGACGTTGCGCTGCATCGCTTCAAGGAGCGTGAGGAACTCCTTGATCGTGACCGGGATTTTGGCGTCCTTGAGGGTAAAGAAGAAGTCGATCAGCACCTTATGTTTCCCCCCTCGCCCCCGCGCGTTGCAGCTGGTAGTGCAAGTGCGACTTGATTTCGGGCCATTCGCCGCGCGCGATGCTGTACATGACCGTGTCGCGCACGGTGCCGTCGCGGCGCACCGCGTTGTGGCGGATCACGCCATCTTTTTTGGCGCCGAGGCGCTCGATGGCCGCCTGCGAAGCGTGGTTGAAGTTATCGGTGCGCAGGCCGACCACCGCGCAGCCGAGCGTGTCGAAGGCGTGCGAGAGCAGCAGCAGTTTGCAGCTGGTGTTGACATGGCTGCGCTGGCGGCTTTTGGCGTACCAGGTCCAGCCGATGTCGAGCCGGTCGACCTTGGGCAAAATGTCGTGGTAGCTGGTCGAGCCGACAACGTGCCCGCTGCCGATGTCGATCACGGCGAAGGCCAGCCGGTCGGGCGTATCGAGGGCATGGCCGATGTACTGCTCCACGTTGTGCGGCTCCGGCACCGAGGTGACGCGGATGTTCCACAGTTCGCCGTCGGCGGCGGCCGCGCGCAGGCCCTCGGCGTGCGCCAGCGACAGCGGTTCCAGGCGAACCCCGTTGAACTCGAGGGTGAGGGCGTCGACCTGGATCATCAGCGGTTGGTCCGCGACATATATACCAGGCGCTCGAACAGGTGTACGTCCTGCTCGTTTTTCAGCAGGGCGCCGTGCAGCGGCGGCACGATGGCCTTGGCGTCATTGCTGCGCAGCGCTTCGGGCGGGATGTCTTCGGCCAGCAGCAGCTTGAGCCAGTCCAAAAATTCCGAGGTCGAGGGCTTTTTCTTCAGGCCCGGCACGTCGCGCACTTCGTAGAAGCTTTGCAGCGCCTGCGCCAGCAGGTCTTGTTTCAAGGTCGGGTAATGCACCTTGACGATCTGCTCCATCGTGTCCTTGTCGGGGAATTTGATGTAGTGGAAGAAGCAGCGGCGCAAGAACGCGTCCGGCAGTTCTTTTTCATTGTTCGAGGTGATGATCACCAGCGGGCGGTGCTTGGCCACGACCATTTCGCGCGTCTCGTAGACGTAGAACTCCATGCGGTCAAGTTCGCGCAGCAGGTCGTTGGGGAACTCGATGTCGGCCTTGTCGATTTCGTCGATCAGCAGCACCACCGGCTCGGGCGCGGTGAAGGCTTGCCACAGCACGCCCTTGACGATGTAGTTGTGGATCTCGCGCACGCGCTCGTCGCCGAGCTGCGAGTCGCGCAGACGCGACACCGCGTCGTACTCGTACAGGCCTTGCTGGGCCTTGGTGGTGGACTTGATATGCCACTGCATCAGCGGCATGTTCAGGGCGGCCGCGACTTCTTCGGCCAGCATGGTTTTGCCGGTACCCGGCTCGCCCTTGATCAGCAAGGGACGCTGCAAGGTGAGGGCGGCGTTGACCGCCAGTTTCAGGTCGGCGGTGGCGACGTAACTGTCCGAACCCTGGAAGCGGTGCGCCTGCGAAGTCGATGCGTGCATGTGCGTGTATGGTCAAAAGTGGAATTATTTCGAGTATATGCCAGAACCGGAAGGGCGGCACTGCAACACCGTGGAAGTGGACGGGTCACGTCAGTTCGGTTAAACTCTCAGGTTGATAGTGCAAAACATAATAAGTTTGCACGTGCGATACCCGATTATCACTTACCCTCGCCACCATGAAAAAACTCATCGCACTCCTCGTGCTCGCCTGCGTCGCGAACGTGTCCGCCGCAGCGGACATCGTTGGAAACGCCAAGGCTGCCAAAGTTGAACAATGTATCGGCTGCCACGGCATCCCCGGTTACAAAGCGACTTTCCCCGAAGTCTATCCGGTGCCGATGATTGGCGGCCAGTCGGCCAAGTACATCGAAAACGCGTTGAACGCCTATAAAAAGGGCGACCGCAAACATCCTTCGATGCGCGGTGTGGCCGGCAGCATGACCGACCAGGATATCGCCGATGTCGCTGCCTACTACTCGCAGCAAGTGAAAAAATAAGGACAGAGCCATGAAAAAACTGATGATCGCCCTGTTCTGCGGCGCTGTATCCCTGAGCGCAAGCGCCGGCGGCAATATCGCCAATGGCGAAGCCCTGGCCAAGAAATACAACTGCGCGTCCTGCCACGGCGCCGACTACACCAAGCCGACCGACCCGAGCTACCCGAAGCTGGCCGGCCAGCACGCCGAATACCTGAAGCACGCTTTGACCGCCTACAAGCGCGGCGACGGCCCGAACGGCCGTAACAACGCCATCATGGGCGGCTTCGCCAAGCCATTGTCCGGCAAAGATGTCGAAGACCTGGCAGCCTACCTGCACAGCCTTCCTTCGGGACTGGTGCTGCAGCGCTAAGGGGTACGTACTCTCGGCACGCACCGGCAGCACCCCGGGCGCCTTCCACCTTCTCTTGATCGGGAAGGGGAGGGCGTTTTGTATTGGTCCCCCGCTTACGGAGCCGCGTTTGCCTGCCTTGTCGCCGCACTACCTCAAATCGAAGCTGCCCAGCGGCCTGACCGTGGCGCTGGCCATGGTGCCGGAGGCGACATGATCGAGGCGAACCTGGCCGAGGACCCGCGCTACCGTATCGCCGACGACAAGCTGGCCTGAGCGTCATGACGCAAAGCGCCCTCTCCGTACTCCTGCTGCTGGCGATGGGGCAGGGCATGTTCCTGGCAATCGCCTTGCTGGCGGCGCGCCAGGCCGAGCTGCGCGGGGCCAACCGCCTGCTGGCAGCGCTGCTGCTGGGGAGCGTGGCGGTCATCGGGCACGCCTGGCTCGGCATCAACCATCTATATACGACCTATCCGCACAGCGCCCTGGCGATTGCCACCATTGGTTTGCTGAGCGGGCCGCTGCTGTATTTATACCTGCGCAGCGCGCTGACCGAACGGCGCCTGGCCGCGCGCGACTGGCTCCACGGCGCGCCGTTTTTGCTGGCGACAGTGGCCATGCTGCCGTTTTACCTGCAAAGCGCCGCGGCCAAGCTGGCCTGGATGCAGCAGCGCCCGGTGCTGCCCTGGTATATCGGGCTGTCGGTGCTGGTCAAGACGGCGATGTTCGTCTGTTATGTCGTCGCCAGCTACCGCCTGATGCGCGGCGCCGCCGGCGGTCCGCTGGCCGGCGGCCTGGCGCGCCTGGCCAAGATCTGGGTGATCGGCGCCGCTGGCAGCGTGGCCGCCTTCGGCATCGAATTTTTCGACGTGGCGCTGCCGCTGTCGTCGGACGCGCTCGGCGCCATTGCGCTGGCCTGTTTTGTCTACGCCACCGCGTTCCTGGCGATTCGCCTGCCGCTCGGGTATCGCGCGCAGGCGCCGATACCTGCGCCATTGCCGGAACCGGTTCCGGCGCCGCGCTACGCCAACAAACGGCTGTCGGAAACGGACCGCGCCAGCTTTCTCGATGCATTGAAACGGTGCATGGAAGTCGACCAGGTGTATCGCAACGGCGAACTGACGCTCGACGAACTGGCCGCGCTGCTGGCCATGACCCCGCACGAACTGTCGCAGCTGATCAACGATGCCTGTGGCGTCAACTTGCAGGAATACCTGAACCGCTACCGGGTCGATGCGCTCAAAGTGGCTTTGCTGGCGCCCGGGGAGGCCAATGCCAGCATCCTCGAGCTGGCGCTGGCGTGTGGCTTTAATAGCAAGACCACCCTGAACCGCGCATTCAAGAAGCAGACCGGCCTGACCCCGTCCGAATTTCGCCGTGGCGGCTGCGGAACAGGTGCCGAATCATCATCCGGGACGACTCCTCCGGGCTAAATCGTGAAAATGGGTTCATTCGCCCCTTCACTTACCGTTACGGAGATTTGATGAAACCTACCCTGTTGCCGGCCTTTCTGGCCTCCCTGCTGCTGTGTACCCCGGCCATTGGCGCCGGCACGATCTGGATTTCGAACGTCAAGCTGGTCTCGCCCGAAAAGCTCGACCGCGTCGAAACGGGCGCTGTGCTGATCGAGGGCGGGCGCATCGCCCGGGTTGAGCGCGGCCCGTCCGGCCCCGCCCCGGCCGGCGCCAGCGTGGTCGATGGCAAAGGCTACTACCTCACCCCCGGCCTGATCGACTCGCACGTACACCTGCACGCCGTGCCGGGCATGAGCATGGAGCAGGGCGCGTCCGGCGACAGCCTGGCCCAGGCCTACTTCCGCCAGCTGCCGCGCTCGTTCCTGTATTACGGCTTTACCACCGTGATCGACCTGGCCGTGTCGGATTTCGGCGTGATCGAGCGCTTGCGCAAGGCGCCGCTGCATCCCGACGTATTCCATTGCGGCGAGCCGCTGGTGCTGGCCAACGGCTACCCGATGTCGTTCTACGCGCCCGATAAACGCTTCCAGGGCTTCGGGAACTACCTGTTCGATCCGGCCATGCCGACCTTGGTGCCGGAGCAGTTTGCGCCCTCGGCGCACACCGTGGCGGCGGGGGTGGCGCGGGTGGCCAAGGCCGGCGGCATCTGCGTGAAGACCCACTTCGAACGCGGTTTCGGGGCCGACCGCAACCTGCCGGTGATGAGCCCCGCCAAATTTGCCGAAGTGCGGGCCGCGACCACGCGGGCCGGCAAGGTGCTGGTCACGCACGCCAATTCGTTCGAAGCGCAGTCGTTCGCGGTGGCCGGGCGGGCGGACGTGCTGGCGCACGGCATGTGGCACTGGGGAGCGCTGAACGGCCGGCCCGGCCTGCCGCCGGAGATCAAGGCGCTGCTCGACAAGATCGTCGACCAGCGCACCGGCTACCAGCCGACCATGCAGGTGCTGTATGGCTTGCGCGCGTATGTGGAGCCGGGTTATCTGGACGATCCCGCCTTGCGCAAGGTGGTGCCGGCCTCGCTGCTGGCCTGGTTTTCAACGCCGCAAGGGCAATGGTTCAAGCCGGAAGTGACCGAAGGCGAAATTGACGCCGCCGTCATGCAGTCGATGGAAGGGCCGCTGCGGCGCCAGCGCGCGGTGGTGGCCTACCTGGCCGGGCGCGACGCCAACTTCGTGTTCGGGTCGGATACGCCGTCGTCGCCGACCTATGGCAATTTGCCGGGCTTGAATGGCTATCGCGAGATGCGGCAATTGCACGCGGCGGGCATGTCGCTGGCGCAGATTTTCAGGGCGGCGACCATCAACAATGCACGCACCTTCAAGCTCGATGGGGAACTGGGATCGATCGAAGTGGGCAAGGCGGCCAACCTGCTCTTGATGAAAACCTCGCCGCTGGAGGATGTGAGCGCGTATGACAGCGTGCTGACGGTGTGGGTACGGGGCGAGCAAACGGCGCGCGAGGCGCTGGCGGCGGATTATCGATAGCGCGAGCGGAGCGGATCAAGCGCAGCGCGCACGCACGCACTCGACGTACGCAACGCTGTCGGGCGGCACGCCGTTGCGCTGCGAAGTCCAGATCATCTGGCCCAGGCATTCCATGATTTCGTGATGGGCGTCATGCGCCCCCAGGCGCTGGGTCAGCGCATTGCAGGCCGCCCGGATTCCCGGCGGCTGGTCGATCGACACCTGCTCGGCGATCGACAGATGCATCGACAGGTGCAAGAACGGATTGGCCTGCCCGCCCTCGACCGAATAATCGCGCGCGAGCGCCGCTTCGGCGTCGGACAGCACGTCGGCATACTCGGGATGCTGGACGATCCAGTCGGCGGCGATGGCGTCCATCGGGCTGAGGATCTCGCCGCTGCGCTGCTTGCGGTAGGCTTCGCAGAAAAAACGGCGAACGTCGTCGGAGGAAGGGGTAAACATGATTGGCGGGGCGGGCAAATGGTTCAGGCCGCATTGTACCGCCATCGCCGCGCCGCCGTCGCTACGGCTAGTTCTTCCTCGGCTTGCAGGCGTCGCTGATGCTGTCCATGGTCTGGTGCGCCAGCGCCAGCTCGCCCGAGCTGCGCTGCAGCGACGCGATGTAGCCACCGGCCTGGCAGACGCGCGCCCGCTCCTGGGTGCTGCCGTCGCGGGCGGCGGCCATCAGCGCGGCGGCGTCGATCCGGCCCAGGTAGAAGGCGGCCACCGGCGCTGGCCAGCGCGTGTCGGTGGCCGCCGCCAGCTCGCGTCTGGCGGCCTCGCGCTCGCCGGCCTCGACCTGGGCCAGGAACAGCGCCAGGTCCAGCTCGATCTTGTCGGGCTTGCCGGCCAGGACGGCGCGCAGGCGCGTGACCGCCTCCTGCGGCTTGCCGGCTTCGCGCAGCAGGCGTGCCGTGAGCAGCAGCGCGGCCGGATGGTTGTGCGCGGCCGCCTTGTCGAGCCACGCACGGGCCTCGATCTGGTCTTTGGGCAGGCGCGCGCCATTGTAGTAGTCGCGCGCCAGGATGTACTGGGCGTCGGCGTTGCCGGCGTCGGCCTCCTTGCGCACCAGGGCCAGGTTGCCGCTGCCCGGCTTGGCGAACACCTCGCCGCCCAGGTAGCTCAGGTAAACGCGGCGCTGGCTGTTGACAAACAAGACCCGGTGCGCGCGCAGGAAGTCGGTGCCGAGGATGACATCGACCTGCCCGTACTCGCCATTGAGCGATTCGGCGATGGCGATATCGGCATTGCGCACCGTCTCGTCGCCGATGGTGAAGGTCTTGAAGACGGCGTTCCAGCGCGCCGCCCGGCCGCCGCCGGCGCCGACAAAGAAGCCGTTGCGCTTCACGTCCGCCATGTCGGTGGTGACGCCGGCGCGCCGCGCGGCGTTCTGGCTGATCGAGCTCACGCCCGCGCCGGTGTCGAGAATCGCCGAAAGGGTCACGCCGTTGACCCGCACCTCCACCTGCGGCGTGGCCGCCTTGCGGCTGGTGCCGCAGGAGGACGTGCAAGTCATCGGCACCATCATGGCCTGCGCATCCCAGTACGACAGCAGATTGTCGTCATTGCAGTTCTCGCTGCGGTGAAAGCGCAGCACCTTGTCGGCCAGCGCCACTTCGAGATCGGACTGCATCAGGAAGTCGGCGCCGACGATCGCGTCGTACCAGGGCGTGGTGCCCATCTCGCCGAGGACCGGCAGGGTGATCTTGCCGCCGCCGCCCGGGCCGACGGTGAAGTCGTCCAGGCTCGCCAGATAGAGCGCGCTGCTGCCGCCCGTTCCCGCCACTGTTCGCCCGCCGCCGGAGCGCAGCGCCAGTTTGCGGTTCTCGGCCCCGGTGCGGGTCAGCATGGTCATGAAGGCGCCGGTATCGAGCAGCATGAGCGCCGGCTTGCCGTTAATGGCGCCGTGTACGGACGGCTGCAGCGCCGCGCCGCGCAAGGTGATCGGCAGCGCTTGCTGCTGGACGAATGTGCAGGCGGGGGACGGCGCGGCAAAGCCGGTGGCGGGCGCCGCGACGCACAGCACGGACAGAAGCAGGGCGCAACAGGGGAGGCGGAAGATCGGCATGGCAGGGATTATACGCCCTAAAAATTGCCTGAAAAGCAACTACCCGGACGAAAAAACGGCGCCGTGAAGCGCCGTTTCGGGTTGCTTGCTAGTCCTTGCTCGGCACCAGCACCAGTTGCGGTTCCGGGGTACAGGGCTGTTCCGGAGAGGGCTGGCGCGGCGCGTGCGGCTGGCGCAGGTAGCGCGCCGTGTGGCGCCGTTCGTGCGTATGGCCGCCGTTGGCCGGCCAGGTCAGGAAACGCGACAACTCCTGCAAGGCACGCTGGTACACATCGCGCTTGAACTCGATGACCACATCGAGCGGCACCCAGTAATCGTGCCAGCGCCAGGCGTCGAACTCGGGATGGTCGGTCAGGCGCAGGTTGACGTCGTTATCGCGGGCACACATGCGCAGCAGGAACCAGATCTGCTTTTGCCCGCGGTAATGACCGCGAATCTCGCGCTTGATAAAATGGTCGGGTACTTCATAGCGCAGCCAGTCGCGGGTACGTCCCACAATCTTCACATGCTCCTGCCGCAGCCCTATTTCTTCCTCCAGTTCGCGATACATTGCCTGTTCCGGTGTCTCACCGTATTTAATGCCCCCTTGCGGGAACTGCCACGAGTGCTCGCGCACCCGCTTGCCCCACCACACCTCGTTATGGGCGTTTAGCAGGATGATGCCGACGTTGGGCCGGAACCCTTCACGATCGAGCATAGTGCACCTCGAAACTTTCTGCCAGCGCGCGCCTTCTTTACATATTTGCCCACAAATTCTGGTCCCCGCCCGGCTTTCGGGGTACGAAAACGGCAGGAACCGCGTCAAACGGGTCCATTTGTATAAGATTTGGACGCATCAGCCAGCTAATCCTTTAAAATTAGGTTGATTATAACCCTCTCTTTTTAAAAAGAATTCACCGATATGCGTGCCTCCCGTTTTTTTATTTCAACTTTAAAAGATGCACCTTCCGACGCTGAAATCGTCAGTCACCAGCTGATGATGCGCGCAGGAATGATCAAGCGCCTCGGCTCCGGTATCTATACCTACATGCCGACCGGCCTGCGCGTGATCCGCAAGGTCGAAGCGATTATCCGCGAGGAAATGAACAAGGCGGGAGGCATCGAACTGCTGATGCCGCTGGTGCAGCCAGCCGAGCTGTGGCAGGAAACCGGCCGCTGGGAAAAGATGGGGCCGGAACTGATGCGCGTGAAAGACCGCCACGGCCGCGAATACGCGATCCAGCCGACCTCGGAAGAAGTCATCACCGACGTGGTGCGCTCCGAGATCAAGTCCTACCGCCAGCTGCCGCTCAATTTTTATCACATCCAGACCAAGTTCCGCGACGAGCGCCGTCCGCGTTTCGGCTTGATGCGCGGCCGTGAATTCACCATGAAAGATGCGTACTCGTTCGACCGCGACGAAGCGAGCATGAAGGCCTCGTACAAGATCATGTACGACGCCTACACCGCCATTTTCAACCGCTTCGGTTTGACATTCCGCGCGGTGGCGGCCGACAACGGCGCCATCGGCGGCTCCGGCTCGCACGAATTCCACGTCATCGCCAGCACCGGCGAAGACGCCATCGTCTACTGCCCGACGTCCGACTACGCGGCCAACATGGAAGCGGCCGAAGCGCTGCCGCCGGCCGCCGCGCGCGCCGCCGCCACTGCGCCCCTGAGCAAGACCGCCACCCCTGGCGCGACCAAATGCGAGGCCGTGGCCGAGCTGCTCAAGCTGCCGTTGAACCAGACCGTCAAGACCATCGCCCTGACGGTCGAAAAAGAAGTCGCCGGCAAGCAGGTGCTGGAAAACTGGATGCTGCTGCTGCGCGGCGACCATGAAGTCAACGAGATCAAGGTCGGCAAGGTAGCCGGCCTGGCCGGGTACCGCTTCGCCACCGAAGCCGAGATCCTGGCCTGCTACGGCAGCATTCCCGGCTACCTCGGTCCGATCGGCACCAAGCAGCCGGTCACCATCGTGGCCGACCGCACGGTTGCCAACATGGCCGATTTCGTCTGCGGCGCCAATGAAGAAGGCTTCCACTACACGGGCGCCAACTGGGTGCGCGACCTGCCCGAAGGCTTGGTAGCCGACCTGCGCAACGTGGTCGAAGGCGACGCCTCGCCGGACGGCAAAGGCGTGCTGGCGATCGAACGCGGCATCGAAGTCGGTCACGTGTTCCAGCTCGGGACGTCCTACTCCGAGAGCATGAAAGCGACGTTCCTGGACGAAAACGGCAAGCCTGCGCCGCTGCAGATGGGTTGCTACGGGATTGGCGTCACCCGCATCCTGGGCGCGGCGATCGAGCAGAATGTCGACGACAAGGGCATCATCTGGCCGGCCGCGATCGCGCCGTTCGAAGTGGTGTTGTGCCCGATGGGGATGGACCGCAGCGAGATGGTCAAGACCGAAGTCGAAAGCCTGTACGCGGCGCTGCAAGCGGCCGGCGTGGACGTCATCGTCGACGACCGCGGCCTGCGTCCGGGCGCCATGTTCGCCGACTGGGAACTGATCGGCGTGCCGCACCGCGTGGTGATCGGCGAGCGTGGCCTGAAGGAAGGCAACCTCGAATACCAGGGCCGGCGCGACCTTGAGGCGACGGCCGTGCCGGTGGCCGGCATGGTCGAATTCATCAAAGGCAAATTGAGCCAGTGAGCGCTTCGGTCATGGTGAATGGACTGGCGCAGGCGGTGCTGGTGGCCGGCCTGCTCTGGTCCTGGGCCGCGTGGGCGGGCAACCAGAAAGAGGAGGCGATGGCCGACTCGGTGCGGGTAGCCTTGTCGAACGCGATCAAGGACACGCGTCCGCCGCAGCCGGTGTTTCGCGACGAGGCGGGGCGGGTGCGCTACCAGCAATGGCTCGCGACCATGTCGGACCGGCTCAAGCGCAAGCTGCCGGACGACCAGGTGCGGCTCGAATTCCTGCAATCGGTCTGGTACGAATCGAACCGTGCCGGGCTCGATACGGGCATGGTGCTGGGGCTGATCCAGGTCGAATCGGCGTACCGCAAGTACGCGGTATCGATGGTGGGCGCGCGCGGCTACATGCAAGTGATGCCGTTCTGGACCAACGCGATCGGCGACAGCGACCGCAGCAAGCTGTTCAATATGCAGACCAACCTGCGCTACGGCTGCTCGATCCTGCGCATGTACCTCGACATCGAAAACGGCAATCTGTACCTGGCGCTGGGCCGCTACAACGGCAGCCGCGGCAAGCCCGCCTACCCCAACGCGGTACTTGCCGCCTGGGAAAAGTGGAAATTTCCTACCTAAAAACTCAGACCCCGCCTACAACCGGGGTCAGAGCTTTAATCTGAAACTCATTGCCCGACTAGCGCATCGCAAAGATGCCAATTGAAACGAAAACCGTCTTTCTCCTTGGGGAATGGCGGTTTTGACATTTACGGCCGTCTATGTTCGCCTCAAACGTGCGCTTGCATGAAATCTTTCGAATTAAAGCTCTGACCCCGGTTGTAGGAAGTTGGAGGCCGGTTGTAGGCGGTTTAGCCGAAAGTTTCGAATCAGAGCTCAGACCCCGGTGCGGGACTAGACGATCAGCTAGCTATCAAATTTTGCAGGTGAGTAGCTGTTGAAGTCCGGCACCACGGCGGCGGCCGGGGGTGTAGACTGCCTTTTTTCTCAGAGCTCACGAAAATGCACATGCGATTGACTCTTCTTGCCGCAGCGTCCGCGCTGGCGGTCTTGTCGGGATGCGCCAGCGTCCAGCCGCCGTCCCAGGCCCTCTCCCACACCCACGCGCCAGCCCGAAATATCATCTTCTTCCTCGGCGATGGCATGGGCATCAATACCCTGACCGCTACCCGCATCTATGCCGTCGGCGAAGACGGCGAGCTGACCCTCGACACCCTGCCCGAATCGGCGTTCGTCAAGACGTTCTCGAACGATGCCCAGGTCACCGACAGCGCCGCGTCCATGTCGGCCTATATGACCGGGGTGAAGGTCAATAACAATGTGCTGTCGATGAGCACCGATACGCCGGCCAGCGCGCCCGCGCTGGACGCTTCCGGCAACAAGCTGGCCGGCCGCTGCGGCGCCGGGCGCCCGGTCGCCCCCCTGGCCGAACTGGCCAAGCAGCGCGGCATGTCGGTCGGCGTGGTCACCACCACCCGCGTTACCGACGCCACCCCCGGCGCGGTGTTCGCGCACGTGTGCCATCGCGCCATGGAGAACGATATCGCCGCCGCCCTCGTTCCCGGCGGCGCCGGCTACAACGCGGCCCTCGGCGCGCGCGGCCTCGATGTGCTGCTCGGCGGCGGCAGCGATTACTTCACCAGCACCGCCAAAGGCGGCAAGCGCAGCGACGGGCGCGACCTGCTGGCCGAACTGGCCGCGCAGGGCGTGCGCACGGTTTCCGACAGCGCCCAGTTGAACGCCGTCGATAGCAGCGCCGGCACCCCGCTGGTCGGCCTGTTCGCCCCGCACGACCTGAGTTTCGATTCGATGCGCGATGCGGCCAAACAGCCATCCCTGCCGCAGATGGCCGGCAAGGCCATCGGCATCCTGGCGAATAATCCGAAGGGGTTCTTGCTGGTGGTCGAGGGCGGCATGATCGACCTGGCGCTGCATAACTCGAACGCGCGCCGCGCCTTGCAGGAGACGGTCGTCTTCGACAATACCCTCAAGGCGGCCATCGCGCAGATGCGCTCGATCGATCCGGACTTGAAGAACACCCTGATCGTGGCCACCGCCGACCATGATCATTCGCTGCTCCTGAACGGTTATGCGCGCCGCACCGGCAAGACCACGCCGACCGAACCGGGCGTGCTGGGATTGATGCGCCGGGTCGATAACAACGAGATCAAGCTCGATGCCGATGGCGCGCCGTTTACCATCATCGGCTTCGGCAATGGCGAGCACCGGGTGCAGGGCAGCCGCGGCGCGGTCCCGCACCTGACCAGCGCCCAGGTCAGCGCCGACGACTACCGCCAGGAGGCGGTGGTGCGCACCGAGCCCGGTTACGAGACGCACAGCGGCACCGATGTGTACCTGGGGGCGATCGGCGCGGGCGCCGCGCGCTTCGGCGGCACCATCGACAACACCCGCGTGTTTGAACTGATCAAGGCGGCCGCCGGCTGGTAAGCCGCGCCCCGTTGTCACCATAATGAGAGTCACCATGACGCCTTCCCGCTTTCCCTTGCTCCTGCTGGCCGCCGCGTGCGCGCTGGCGCCATCCCTGGCCGGCGCGGCTCCCCAGCCTGTCGCCAAGAACATCATCTTCTTCCTCGGCGACGGCATGGGCCCGACCACCATCACCGCCGCGCGCATCGATCGCTACAAGGAGGAGGGCTTGCTCCACTTCGAGCGCATGCCGCATTCGGCGCGCATCAAGACCTATTCGAACGATGCCCAGACCACCGACAGCGCACCGTCGATGGGTGCTTACATGACCGGCATCAAGATCAATAACGATGTGATCTCGATGGCCGACGCCAAGCCGTTCGCCCCGCGCAAGGACGCCAACGGCAACGCCAGCATCGACGCTTGCCCGGCCGGGAACGGGCGTGCGGCGGCCACCATCCTCGAACTGGCCAAGGCGGCCGGCAAGTCGGTGGGCTCGATCACGACCACGGAGCTGACCCACGCCACCCCGGCATCGACTTTTTCGCACGTGTGCGAGCGCGACATGGCGTACCAGATCGCCGCCCAGGTGGTGCCGGGCGGCGCCGGCTTCAATCCGGCCCTGAAAGACGGCGTCGATGTGCTGATGGGCGGCGGGCGCAATCACTTCACGCCGTTCGACCCGGCGCGCAACCGGCTGGGCCGGGCCGACGGGCGCGACCTGATGGCTGAACTGGCGGCGCAGGGCTACACGGTGGCGGCGAATGCGGATCAGATGCAGGCTGCGCCAGGCGGTAAGAAATTCGTCGGCATCTACAGCGACGTGAGCCACCTCGATTACGCGCTGGCGCGGCGCGCCGGCCAGCCGCCGCTGGCGCAGATGACGGCCAAGGCGATCGATCTGCTGGCGCCCAATCCGAAGGGCTTTTTCCTGATGGTCGAAGGCGGCAAGATCGACCATGCGCTGCACGATACCAATATCAAGAACGCGCTGGCCGAAACGGTCGATTTCGACGACGCCATCAAGACCGCGCTCGACAAGATGGAGGCGCTCGATCCTGGCTTGCGCAATACGCTGCTGGTGGTCACGGCGGACCATGATCACACGATCGTGATGAACGGCTACGCCAAGCGCGGCAACCCGATCCTCGACCTGGTGCGCAATGTCGACGATGGCGCGCCGGCGCGCGACGCCGATGGCAAGACCTTTACCACCTTGGTGTTCGGCAATGGCCCGAACCGCCCGCATCAACGGCTTGACGTCGATAGCGCCACGGCGCTGGGCGACGCCTATCACCAGGAGACCGGGGTGCGCCTCAAGGGCGAGACTCATGGCGGCGGCGATGTGAAGCTGTTCGCCACCGGCGCCGGGGCGGGCGTGTTCAAGGGGACCATGGAAAACACCAAGGTGTTCCACCTGATGAAGGCGGCTTTCGGTTTCTGAGGTGTTGACCTGACCCGCAAACAAAAAGCCCCGTTCGCGAGAACGGGGCTTTTTGTAATCCGGCTTGGACAGGCGAACTGTTTTTATTTCAGATGGTCGGAAATGAGTTTGGTCATTTCGAACATCGATACCTGCGCTTTGCCGCCGAAGACTGCTTTGAGCTTGTCGTCAGCATTGATCATGCGGCGGTTGGCCGCGTCTTGCAGATCGAGCTTCTTGATATAGTCCCAGACTTTCTTGGTCACTTCGGTGCGCGGCAGCGGCGTTGCGCCAACCACGGCTGCCAGGACGGCGGACGGAGTCATCGCCTTCATGAAGGCGGCGTTCGGCTTGCGTGGGGCTGCTGCCGGTTTTTTTGCGGCTGCTGCTTTTGGTGCTGCCGCAGCTTTTGCTGGAGCGGCTTTCTTCGCTGCTGCTGGCTTTGCCGCTGCGGCTGGCTTAGCTGCGGCGGCCTTTTTTGCTGGCGCTGCTGCTGGGGTTTTTTTGGCTGTTGCCATCTTCAAGCCTCCTTAACGAACACATGGGAAATTGCGCAATTCATCGCACGGCTTATATTGGTGGGGATTTACCGATGACGCAAGTGTTTTTCAAGAATTTTTCGGCGTTTTCATAGGGAAAAGGCAGAACGATGGCCCGAGAAGGCCGATTTTGCTGGATCGGGAAGAATAACCGTGGAACCGTCGCCCCCGCGCAGGCGGGGGGCCAAGTTCTTCGCTGAGCAGCCAACTTGGGCCCCCACCGGCGCGGGGGCGACGGTTTGACGCTCTGGGGCCGGCGCGAACAGTCCTGGATGCAGATTGCTTAGCGCATCCCGCCCGGCATCATGCCCTTCATCGAGCGCATCATTTTCATCATGCCGCCGCCTTTGAATTTCTTCATCATGGCTTGCATCTGGTCGTATTGCGCCAGCATGCGGTTTACTTCCTGCACCTGCACGCCGGCGCCGGCGGCGATGCGGCGCTTGCGCGTGGCCTTGATCAGTTCCGGCTTGGCGCGCTCGGCCGGTGTCATCGAATCGATGATGCCGACCATGCGCCGCACCTGCTTGTCGGCCTGGTCCATGTTGGCGCCGCCGGCCGCTTGCTGGAACTGCGCCGGCAATTTGTCGATCAGGCTCGACATGCCGCCCATCTTCTTCATCTGGCCCAGTTGCGACTTGAAGTCGTTCATGTCGAAGCGGCCGCCCACCTTGATCTTGTTGGCCAGGTCGGCCGCGGCCTTGCTGTCGACGCCCTTGCGCGCTTCTTCCACCAGCGCCAGGATGTCGCCCATGCCCAAGATACGGTTGGCCATGCGCTGGGCGTCGAAGGCTTCCAGGCCATCGAGTTTTTCGGACACGCCGGCAAACTTGATCGGTTTGCCGGTAATGTGACGCACCGACAGCGCCGCGCCGCCGCGCGAGTCGCCATCGAGCTTGGTGAGCACGATGCCGGTCAGCGGCAGCGCGTCGTTAAAGGCCTTGGCGGTGTTGATCGCATCTTGCCCCAGCATGGCGTCGACCACGAACAGGGTTTCGATCGGGTTGACCGCCGCGTGTACGGCCGAGATCTCCTGCATCATCGCTTCGTCGATGCCCAAACGGCCGGCGGTGTCGATGATCAGCACGTCGTGGTAGTGCTTCCTGGCCCAGTCGAGCGCGGCCAGGGCGATGTCGACCGGCTTGTCGGTGGCGGCGGACGGGAAGAAGTCGGCGCCGACCTGCTTGGTCACCGATTCGAGCTGGGCGATCGCGGCCGGACGGTAGACGTCGGCCGAGACGGTCAGGACCTTCTTCTTTTTTTCTTCCTTGAGGTACTTGGCCAGTTTGCCGACGGTGGTGGTTTTACCCACACCCTGCAAACCGGCCATCAGGATGATCGCCGGCGGCTGCTGGGCAAAGCTCAGCTGCGACGCTTCGGGACCGAGGTCGGCCCCCATCAGCGCGCCCAGCTCGCGCTGGACCACGCCGACCAGGGCCTGGCCCGGGCTGAGCGAGGCCAGTACTTCTTCGCCGAGGGCTTTTTCCTTGACCCGGCTGATGAACTCGCGCACGGCGGGCAGCGCCACGTCGGCTTCGAGCAGGGCCAGGCGCACTTCGCGCAGCATCTCGGCGGTATTCGATTCGGTCAGACGCGCCTCACCGCGCATGGTCTTGACGACCTTGGCAAGGCGTTGGGTTAAGTTATCTAGCATGGCAGACCTGACTAATATATAGGGCGATGCCGGCACGCGCCGGTTGTGGCGTCATTTTACCCTATGTCCGAAGGAAAAATGACCGGCGCCGGGCTGGTCTTCGGAAGCTTGCGCACACAGCTTGCGCCCGTCGCGGGACGCATGGCGCGCGCGCCGCTGGCGACCGACCGGGTGCGCACCGACCTGCCCGAGGCGGCCAAGAAAAGCGCGGGCGTGAAATAGATGTCCAGCGTCGGCGTCCAACGCCGGCACCCAACGTCCGCCCCCAACGACGAGCGACGCATGGCCGCCATCGATTCCGACGCCGTCCCCGCCGGCACGCGCCGATAGTGTAAACTTGCAGGATGCAGACTTACTTACTTATCGCAGCGGCGCTGCTGTACGCCGTGTGTACCCTTCTTCCCTCGCCCCGGGGTTCGCTCATTTCCGCCGTCACGGCCGTGGCCTGGCTGCTGCATGGCGCCGCCCTGTGGCTCGACATGATGGCGCCCGGCAGCGTGCGGATCGGCTTCGCGCTGATGATGTCGGCCGCGCTGTGGATCTCGGTGGCGGCCTACTGGATCGAAAACCGCAATTTCGCGCTCGACGGCCTGCGCCGCCTGGTGATGCCGTGCGCCGCCGCCGCCGCGCTGCTGCCGGCCGTGTTCCCGGGCAGCGTGCTGCTGCTCGAAGGGCGCGCGCCGGCCTTCGGCTGGCATATCGCGGTCGCCATCCTGGCCTACAGCACCTTGACCATCGCCGCCTTCCACGCGGTCCTGATGGCGCTGCAGGAAACGCGCTTGCATGCGCGCAACCCGCAAGCCGGCTGGCTGGCCAGCGCGCTCGACCAGCTGCCGGCCTTGCTGACCATGGAAAAATTGCTGTTCCGCCTGATCTGGATCGGTTTCGTGCTGCTCAGCCTGACCGTGCTGTCGGGGATCGTGTTCTCGGAACAGTTGTTCGGCACCGTGCTCAAGTGGGATCACAAGAGCGTCTTTGCGTTGCTGTCGTGGTTCCTGTTCGCCGCGCTGCTGGCCGGGCGGCGCTGGCGCGGCTGGCGCGGCAAGACCGCGCTGCGCTTTACCCTGGCCGGTTTCGCCACCTTGGTGCTGGCCTATGTCGGCAGCCGTTTCGTTCTTGAAGTAATTTTGCACCGGGGCCTGGCATGATGCGCATTCTGTTCTGGATCGGCTTGATCGTGCTGGTCATCGCGGCCATTCGCAGCAAGATTCGCGGCAAGCTGCGCGAGATGACGCCGCCGCCCGGGCATCCCGGCTACCCCGGCGCCGGGCCGCAGGCGGCGCCGACGCGCGAACTGGGCGCCACCGTCGAGTGTGCGCACTGCCATGTGTATTTCCCGGAGTCGGAAGCGGTCACGGCCAACGGTCGCGCCTACTGCAGCCCCGAGCACGTCAACCTGCCGCCGGCCTGAGCGATGTCGTTCTGGAGCGGCTTGTCGGCCGAGTCGCGCGAAACATTCTGGCGCTCGCTGCAGGCGCTCTCCGCCACCCGCATCGTCATTTCGCTGGTGCTGCTGGCCTACCTGATGTTCGACCGCCGCGATGTGCCGACCGCCGGCCACTATCTGTATACCGAAACCTGCATCGCCTACCTGGTCATGGCCGGCGCCTTTGCGCTGGCCTGCCTGTACGTGCGCACCCGCTTCCTGGCGCAGGTGGTGGTGCAGATCGCGGTCGACATCGCGGTCATCTCGGTGCTGTACCTGGCCGGCCAGGAGGGCCGCGGCAGCCTGGTGATCCTGTACCTGTTCCCGCTGGCCGGGGCCGCGATCCTGGTGCCGCGCGTGCTGGCCCTGTTTTCGGCCGCGCTGGTCACCATGTTCCTGCTGCTCGACTCGGTGTACCAGATGTTCATGGGCACGAACGGCATGCCGGTCACCCAGGCCGGCCTGTACGGCGGCGCCTTCTTCGCCATCGTGATGGTGGTCAGCCGCCTCGCCGCCAAGCTGATCCGGCAGGAAGAACTGGCCGCGCGCCACGGCGCCGATCTCCAGATCCAGCTGGCGATCAACCAGATCGTCATCGCCGACGTCGCCGACGGCATTCTCGTGGTCGACCGCGACGGCCACATCTTTGCCGGCAACCCGGCCGCCCAGCAGATGCTGGGGCTGGCCAACGGCGACAGCGGTTTTGCCCTGTCCGAGGTGGCGGCGCTGGAGCCGGTCGCGTTTGCGTTTTCCGAGTGGCAGCAGCAAGTCGGGCCGGCCAGCCCGAGCGGGGCGCCGCGCGCCGCCTTTGTGACGGTCAAGCCGTATCGCGACAGCGGCGGCGGCAACGCCGGCACGGCCGCCTGGAGCGGGCGGCGCGACCTGGCGGCCCACCTCAAGCTGCGCTTTGCCCGCGTCGACACGGTCGAGGAGGCCGCCGAGCGCTGCGTGATCTTCCTGCAGGATGTCACCGCCATCGAAAACCAGGCCCAGGAACTGAAACTGGCCTCGATGGGACGGCTCACCGCCAGCATCGCCCACGAGGTGCGTAATCCGCTCTCGGCCATCGGCCATGCCACCGCGCTGCTGGCCGAAGACTTGCACGAGCCGGGCCAGGCGCGCCTGCTCAAGATCGTCGGCGACAATGTGGCGCGCGTGAACCGCATGGTGGAAGACATACTCCAACTGTCGCGCAAGGTCCAGCCGAATGGCGAGCCGTTGTTGCTCGGCCCGTTTTTGAATGAGTTGAAGACCGAATTTGATGAAACCCAAGGGGTCGCCAATGATATAGTGTGGCTAGGCAATACCGGCGCCGTGCCGGTGCGTTTCGACGCGCTGCACCTGCGCGAAGTGGTGATCAACCTGCTGACCAATGCGCTGCGCTACGCCAGTGGCGGGGTGGGCAGTATCCGGGTGTACGTCGTCACCGATACGGCCGGCGGCATGGAGCTGCACGTGCAGGACGACGGTCCCGGCATCACGCCGGACGTGCGGGCGCACCTGTTCGAGCCGTTTTATACGACCTCGAGCAAGGGGACCGGGCTGGGGCTGTATTTGGCGCGCGAGCTGTGCCTGAACAACGCGGCGATGCTCGATTACGAATACCGCTTCGATGCCAGCGGCGCCGGCGTGCGGGCGGCCAGCGGCCGCTTTGTGATTTCGTTCGCGCAGCCGCTGGGCGCGCGCGGCGCTACTGCTAACAGAAAGGCAACAACATGACATCACCCCGCGTACTGGTCGTCGATGACGAGGCCGATTTACGCGAACTGCTGGAAATCACGCTGGTCAGGATGGGGCTCGATGTGGACAGCGCCGAAACGCTGCGCGAGGCGCGCGCCTTCCTGGCGCAGAACGATTACGCCCTGATCCTGACCGACATGCGCCTGCCCGACGGCCTGGGCCTGGAACTGGTGCAGGAAGTGGGCGCCTCCAACAAGTCGACCCCGATCGCGGTCGTCACCGCTTACGGCAGCGCCGAAAACGCGGTGGTGGCGCTCAAGGCGGGCGCCTTCGATTACGTGTCCAAGCCGGTGGTGCTGGACGACTTGCGGGTGATGGTGCAGTCGGCCTTGCGTCTGTCGGCGCCGTCCGGCCAGGCCGGCAGCCCGGCGGCGGCCGGCACCGCCTCGCGCCTGATCGGCGAATCGGCCGTGATGCAGTCGCTGCGTAACCAGATCGAGCGGCTGGCGCGTTCGATGGCGCCGATCGCCATTACCGGCGAGTCGGGCAGCGGCAAGGAACTGGTGGCGCGCGAAATCCACGCGCGCAGCTCGCGCGCGGGTAAACCTTTTATCGCCGTCAACTGCGGCGCGATTCCCGAAGCGCTGATGGAAGCGGAGTTTTTCGGCTACCGCAAGGGCGCGTTTACCGGCGCGGCCGACGAGCGCGACGGGTTTTTCCATGCGGCCAACGGCGGCACCCTGATGCTCGACGAAGTGGCCGACCTGCCGCTGGCGATGCAGGTCAAGCTGCTGCGCGCGATCCAGGAGCGGCGCGTGCGCAAGATCGGGGCCACCAGCGAGGAGCCGGTCGACGTGCGCATCATCAGCGCCACGCACCAGAACCTGGCCCAGTGCGTCGAGACCGGCAAATTCCGGCAAGATCTGTTTTACCGCTTGAATGTGATCGAACTGAGCGTGCCGCCGCTGCGCGAGCGGCTCGACGACCTGGGCGTGCTGGTCGGCGCCATGCTGGCGCGCCTGGCGGGCGCGGGGCAGCCGGCCGCGCTCGGGCCGCAGGTGCTCGACACCTTGCGCACGTATTCGTTTCCGGGCAATGTGCGCGAACTGGAAAATGTGCTGGAACGGGCGCTGGCGTTTGCCAATGACGGCGTGATCGAGGTGGGCGACTTGTCGCTCAAGGGCGCGCGGGTGGCCGAGGCGCCGCCGCTGGCCGAGGCGCCGCCGGCTCCGGTGGCGGCGCCCGCCGCGGCGGCGCCGGTCAGCCCTGGCGTCCCGGCCGAGCTGCCCAGCAGCCTGCCCGATTACCTGGAACAGGTCGA
Organism: Massilia genomosp. 1; assembly: GCF_011682185.1. NCBI lineage: Bacteria > Pseudomonadati > Pseudomonadota > Betaproteobacteria > Burkholderiales > Oxalobacteraceae > Massilia > Massilia genomosp. 1. The sequence goes on along the minus strand of NZ_WHJF01000041.1, from coordinate 27,103 downwards.
GCGCGAGATTATCTTGCGCGCGCTGACCCAGACCCAGTTCAACCGCACCCAGGCGGCCATGCTGCTCGGGATCAGTTTCCGGCAGCTGCGCTACCAGATGCAGAAGCTCGATATCCAGGAGCCGGAGGGGTAGGGCGGCTCGCCACGGTTGCGTGTACTTTCTTCGATACACTTTAAGCCGTCTCCCCCGGCCTCGGCGCCCCCTTGGCGGGGGGCAAGTTGGTCTTCACCGTGGAACCGAACAAACTTGGGTTCCCGCCTTCGCGGGAACGACAATCAACGCCCGCTCCCCCCACGGTTTATAATGCTGCCCTGCGCCGCGAAAACGGCAAGCGTGCGGCCGTGCGTCTGCCGCAAAAAATGGCAGCCGTTAGTACCTGCTAACCGGGCAGTCCTTCCTGCGGCCTGACTCAAAAAAGTCAAGCGAAGCACAGGAAAATATTGCTACTTAATTCTATTGCCACTCCCGGAGTGAGGTACTACAATTAGTCCCAGAATCGAGCAATCGACTAGATATAGTGGTTTTTAGCGCTCCGCCACTGATTGGTCGGCCCCTTAATACAGTACGGCACGCAGCACGGCAAGTCTAGTTCTTAACGCACTCAACCCACCATCGCGCGTCACGGCGCCGGCCTCGGATTCCAGGCCGGCGGGGTAGTTTTTTGTTTTTACATTTGTTGGGGACGGTTGATCGACGCCGTCCACTTGATAACAACCGGCGGCAGACCAAAGCCCGCCGCTCCAGGAGGTCCCACATGCAAACATCCCAAGATTCTTCGATTAACCAATTGCACGTCACACCTGGAGCTGCCGCTCCGGCCGCGGCCACCAGCGCCGCCGCTGTCGCCTCCCGCGGCGACTATCGCATCATCCGCCGCAACGGCGCCGTCGTCGCATTTGAACCATCGAAGATCTCGATCGCCGTCACCAAGGCCTTTTTGGCCGTGAACGGCGGCCAGAGCGCCGGTTCGGCGCGCGTGCGCGAACTGGTCGAGCAACTGACCGAGAACGTCGTCTCCGCCCTGATCCGGCGCCAGCCATCGGGCGGCACCTTCCATATCGAAGACGTGCAAGACCAGGTCGAACTGTCGCTGATGCGTTCGGGCGAGCACGACGTGGCGCGTGCCTACGTGCTGTACCGCGCCAAGCACATGGAAGAGCGCCGCCTGCAGAAGGAGGCGCAAGGCGGTTCGGCCGACGTGGCCGCCCCGCAAATCCACGTGCTTGAAAACGGCCAGCGCCGCCTGCTCGACATGAACCAGGTGCGCGACCTGATCGCCGCCGCCTGCGTCGGCCTGGAAAAACACGTCGACGCCGACGCCATCCTGGCCGAAACGGTCAAGAACCTGTACGACGGCGTGCCGGTCGAAGAGCTGCACAAGTCCGCCATCCTGGCTGCGCGCGCGCTGATGGAAAAGGACCCGGCTTACTCGCAGGTGACCGCCCGCATCCTGCTGCACACCATCCGCAAGGAAGTGTTCTGCGAAGAAGTGCCGCAAGCCCAGGCGGCGGCGCACTATATCGAGTACTTCCCGAAATACATCGCCAAGGGCATCGACAACGAGCTGCTGGACCCGGTCCTGGCCACTTTCGACCTGGCCAAGCTGGCCCGTGCGCTGGTCGCCGACCGTGACTTGCAGTTCGGTTACATCGGCCTGCAAACCCTGTACGACCGCTACTTCCTGCACGTGCGCGACGTGCGCATCGAAATGCCGCAGGCGTTCTACATGCGGGTCGCCATGGGCCTGTCGCTGCGCGAAGAAAACCGCGAAGCGCGCGCCGTCGAGTTCTACAACCTGCTGTCCTCGTTCGACTTCATGAGCTCGACCCCGACCCTGTTCAACTCCGGCACCCTGCGCTCGCAACTGTCGTCGTGCTACCTGACCACCGTCTCGGACGACCTGGAAGGCATCTACGACGCGATCAAGGAAAACGCGCTGCTGGCCAAGTTCGCCGGCGGCCTGGGTAACGACTGGACCCCGGTGCGCGCCCTGGGCGCCCACATCAAGGGCACCAACGGCAAGTCGCAAGGCGTGGTGCCGTTCCTGAAAGTGGTCAACGACACCGCCGTGGCGGTCAACCAGGGCGGCAAGCGCAAGGGCGCGGTGTGCGCCTACCTGGAAACCTGGCACATGGACGTGGAAGAATTCCTCGACCTGCGCAAGAACACCGGCGACGACCGCCGCCGCACCCACGACATGAACACGGCCAACTGGATTCCCGACCTGTTCATGAAGCGCGTGATGGAAAAGGGCGACTGGACCCTGTTCTCGCCATCCGAGACGCCCGACCTGCACGACAAGGTCGGCAAGGCCTTCGAACTGGCGTACACCGGCTACGAAGCGAAAGCGGCCGCCGGCGAGATCCGCGTATTCAAGAAGATCGCCGCGCTCGACCTGTGGCGCAAGATGCTCTCGATGCTGTTCGAAACCGGCCACCCATGGATCACGTTCAAGGACCCATGCAACATCCGTTCGCCACAGCAACATGTGGGCGTGGTCCACAGCTCGAACCTGTGCACCGAGATCACCCTGAACACCAACGAGTCCGAAATCGCGGTCTGCAACCTGGGTTCCGTGAACTTGCCGGCGCACATGAAAGAAGGCAAGCTCGATCCGGTCAAGCTGCAGAAAACGGTGCGCACCGCGATGCGCATGCTCGATAACGTCATCGATATCAATTACTACGCCGTCGAAAAAGCCCGTAATTCGAACATGCGCCACCGTCCGGTGGGCATGGGGATCATGGGCTTCCAGGATTGCCTGCACATGATGCGGGTGCCGTATTCGTCGAACGCGGCCGTGGAATTTGCCGATTCCTCGATGGAAGCGGTGTGCTACTACGCCTACCTGGCCTCGACCGAGCTGGCCGAAGAGCGCGGCCGCTACGAGTCGTACAGCGGCTCGCTGTGGGACCGTGGCATCCTGCCGCAGGATTCGGTCAAGCTGTTGCTTGATGAGCGCGGCGGCTACCTGGAAGTGGACATGTCCTCGGCCATGGACTGGACCTTGGTGCGCGAGCGCATCAAGCAGTTCGGCATGCGCAACTCGAATTGCGTGGCGATCGCCCCGACCGCGACCATTTCGAACATCATCGGCGTGTCGGCCTGTATCGAACCGACCTTCCAGAACCTGTACGTGAAGTCGAACCTGTCCGGCGAATTTACCGAGATTAACTCGTACCTGGTGCGCGACCTCAAGGCGCGCGACCTGTGGGATGAAGTCATGATCGCCGACCTGAAGTACTTCGATGGCTCGCTGGCCAAGATCGACCGCATCCCGCAAGACTTGCGCGACATCTACGCCACCGCGTTCGAAGTCTCGCCGAGCTGGCTGGTGGAAGCGGCCTCGCGTCGCCAGAAGTGGATCGACCAGGCCCAGTCGCTGAACATCTACATGGCTGGTGCGTCCGGCAAGAAGCTCGATGAAACCTACAAGCTGGCCTGGCTGCGCGGCCTGAAAACCACGTACTACCTGCGCACCATCGCGGCGACCCACATGGAAAAGTCGACTTCCAAGACCGGCGCGCTGAACGCGGTGGCGGTGGACGGCGGCATGTCGGCCCACGCCATGGGTGCGGCGGCCGATACGGCGGCGGCGGCGGCTGCCGCGGCGACGGCGGCATCGGTGGCCGCCGCGGCGGCCGAGGAAGAGGGCGCGGCGTGCTACCTGCGTCCGGGCGACGATGGCTTCGAGGAATGCGAAGCCTGCCAGTAAGCCTTGAAAATCCGCTGATATACCAAGAGGAGCGCTGCGGCGCTCCGGCAAGACCGAATTGAACACAGACGAAAAGAGGAATCACCATGTTGTCCTGGGACGATGAAACAGCCAGCGCGCCAGCCGCGCGCCCCGTGGCGCCAAGCGCCGTAGCGGGTACCGAACCCGTAGCAGACGCCGCATTGGTCGCCAAGCGCGTCCACGCCGACGACAAGCGCATCATCAACGGCAAGACCGATGTGAACCAGCTAGTCCCGTTCAAGTACAAATGGGCGTGGGACAAATACCTGGCCGGTTGCGCCAATCACTGGATGCCGCAAGAGGTCAACATGCAGCGCGACATCGAGTTGTGGAAAAATCCCAACGGCCTGACCGACGACGAGCGCCGCCTGGTAAAACGCAACCTGGGCTTCTTCGTGACCGCCGATTCGCTGGCCGCGAACAACATCGTGCTCGGCACCTACCGCCACATCACGGCGCCGGAATGCCGCCAGTACCTGCTGCGCCAGGCATTCGAGGAAGCCATCCACACCCACGCCTACCAGTACATCGTCGAGTCGCTGGGCCTCGATGAAGGCGAGATCTTCAACGCCTACAACGAAGTCAAGTCGATCCGCGACAAGGATGAATTCCTGATTCCGTTCATCAACACGCTGACCGATCCGGCTTTCACCACCGGCACCGTGGAAAACGACCAGAAGCTGCTCAAGTCGCTGATCGTGTTCGCCTGCCTGATGGAAGGGCTGTTCTTCTACGTCGGCTTCACCCAGATCCTGGCGCTGGGCCGCCAGAACAAGATGATGGGCGCGGCCGAGCAGTACCAGTACATCCTGCGCGACGAGTCGATGCACTGCAATTTCGGGATCGACCTGATCAACACGATCAAGATGGAAAACCCGCTGCTGTGGACCCCTGCCTTCCGCGAAGAGATCAAGGTGCTGTTCCTGCAAGCGGTCGACCTGGAGTACGCCTACGCCGAAGACACCATGCCGCGCGGCGTGCTGGGCCTGAACGCGACCATGTTCAAGGGTTACCTGCGCTTCATCGCCAACCGTCGCGCCCAGCAGATCGGCTTGGACGCGCTGTTCGCGCACGAGGAAAACCCGTTCCCGTGGATGAGCGAGATGATCGACTTGAAGAAGGAACGCAACTTCTTCGAGACGCGCGTGACCGAGTACCAAACCGGCGGCGCGCTGAACTGGGAGTAACAGCGGGAACGCGGCGCACGCCGCCAGGCGGCCAGACTGCCGTCCCCTCAGCCTCTCAAGACTTGCCGGCCTTGTACACGCCGCAGGCGAAGTACACGTCGTCGACCCGCTCGATATAGGTGCTCTTCGATTCCAGCGCGCCGCTCTTGGCGTTGGGCCACTTGTACTCGACCCAGCCCTTGCCGTCCTTGGCGGCCACTTCACGGAAGCGGCGCGTGAAATACACGCCGTCGACGTCGCGCAGCTCGCCCAGTTCCTTGCCGACCAGCTTGGCGTTGGCGCCGTGCGCCGTCACCGGTCCCGGCGCGACGGGCGCGACGAACAGATACAAGTCCTTGCTTTCAAACATGCCGGTCTTGCCGTTGATCTCGGCGGCGGTCTTGTCCATGCCGTTTACCTTGTAATAGGCGATCGCCTTTTTCACGAGGGCCACCGCTTCCTCGCTGGTGCCGCGTTCGGCCGCTGGCGCCGCTCCCGCCGCCGCCATCAGCGTCGCCATGCCGGCGATGGCGAGCCACTTGACTAGTTTGTTCATCGACCTTCCTCCGTCTTGTGATGGTCGCCACGCGGCGCCTGAAACGATGCTATGCCAGCGTCGGCCGCAGCACAAGCGCGCATCGCGATACGCGCCGTGGCGCGCCACGGCGCGCGCCAAATGGTTTACATCAAGAGAGAAAGCGAGTGCGCACGCGCAGCCATCGCGTGTGCGTTTGCGCGAATACGTCTCGCAGTAGCAACGAACAGCGTGTGCCGCGCGCGTCGCGGCGCGCCTGCCGCATGCGCGCGCGTGCGCCGCCGCGCAGCGCGCGCTGGTGCGCGCCGCATGTCGCCGGCCTCCTCGGCGCGAAGCGCGCCGGCGCCGCCGCGCATCGCATATCGCCTTTAGGTACGGCATGTCTGCGTTGCGCGCTGGCGCGCCAGCGCAGCCACCGGGCCGCATCGACAGTCGCTGCCGCGCGCAGCGGCGCGCCGGCGCGCGGCATGATCATGCGCAGACGCGTGCATCACGCGAAAAAAAAGTCAAACAAATGCTGTGTGCCAGTTGCGCACTGACAAGGTTTTCGTGTACTTTACGTGATTGAATTTGTCAAAACGTGAACGTGACGATGCAAGCCGCGCGCGACGACAAAATCATCGATCAAAATGGGACGCTGATTCAAACAGATATGCGCTTAAACTTCTGCAAAAGACAAAGCCGCACTGCCTGATCCGGTTCAGGCATGGCGGCTTTTTCTTTTACGGTTGTGGGCTCTTGATGCGGACAGCGAACCATGAACACCGTATCCGTCGTCTCTGTTTTCAGAAACGACTATAGCTGAAGCGCTGCAAACTTGAGGAGTTGCAGCAGTTCAGCTGGTGCCGAATTCATTAGCATAAACACCGAACACGTTTGTGCCGATGAATAATTCGCCTGACCTCCAGTTACGGGTCGGACGGGTTTTACATCTTGTAGCGTGATTTTTTCCCATCGCAGATGAAGGAGAACCCAAATGGCAACAGCCGCTAAGAAACCCGCAGTAAAGAAACCAGTCGCGAAAGCCACTGCCGAGAAACCAGCGAAGAAAGTCGCCGCGAAAGCGGTCGCCGCGAAAGCGGTCGCAGCCAAGCCAGCCGCGAAAGCCGCAGCGAAACCTGCAGCCAAGCCGGCAGCGAAAAAGGTTGCAGCCAAAGCCGCAGCCAAGCCAGCAGCTAAAAAAGCCGCAGCCAAGCCAGCAGCGAAGCCAGTAGCGAAAAAAGCCGTGGCAAAAACCGCCGCCAAGCCAGCAGCGAAGGCAGCAGCCAAGTCGGCCGCCAAGCCGGTAGCGAAGAAAGCAGCAGCCAAGTCGGCCGCCAAGCCAGTCGCTAAAAAAGCGGCAGCCAAGCCAGTCGCCAAAAAAGCGGCAGCCAAACCAGCAGCAAGCAAGGCAGCAGCCAAGCCGGCAGCCAAGGCAAAAGCCACGGCCAAGCCAGTAGCGAAAAAGGCAGCAGCCAAGCCAGCAGCGAAAAAGGCCGTAGCGAAATCGTCGGCCAAGCCAGCAGCCAAGTCGGCAGCGAAGCCAGCGGCCAAGCCGGTAGCGAAGAAAGCCGCCGCCAAACCTGTCGCCAAGAAAGCAGCAGCAAAGCCAGCAGCCACCAAAGCCGCAGCCAAGCCAGCCGCCAAAAAAGCAGCAGCGACGTCGACCGCCAAGAAACCAGCAGTAACTAAAGCAGCAGCAAAGCCAGCAGCGAAAGCAGCAGCAAAGCCAGCAGCAAAAAAGGTGGCGGCTAAGCCAGCAGCAAAAAAGCCGGTTAAGGCTGCGGCAACGCCAGCAGCCAAGCCAGCGGCAGCGCCAGCGGCAATTCCTGCCGTGCCAGCAGCCAAGCCGGTCGTAAAGAAAGCAGCAGCGCCTAAGAAGGCAGCTGTGCCGAAAGTCGACGCAGCATCGAAGCCAGCGGCAGCCCCTGCACCAGCAGCGGCCGCACCGGCTCCGGTGCCAGCGGCGAAAACTGTGTTGGCTCCGGCAGCAGCATGGCCTTTCCCGACCAGCAGCCGTCCGTAACAGGTTGTAGGGCCTGGATCAGGCAAAATACCGCTGTGTGACTTGATTCACACAGCGGTTTTTTTTTAAGGAGAGCACGTGTACAGTATTGTTCAGTTGATCGTCGACACCATCGCCACCATCCTTGGTGGGGTCCTGTTACTCCGGTTCTGGATGCAGGCGATCCGCGTGCGTCCGCCGCCGCAGATCGGGCAATTTATCTTTACCCTGACCGATTGGATGGTGCTGCCGATGCGGCGCGTCATTCCTGGTGTGGGCGGCTATGACTGGGCCAGCCTGGTCGGCGCTTTCCTGGTGGTCGCGCTGGCGACGTCGGTGATCCTGTTTTTTGGCGCCTCGTTCGAGCTGGTGGCCATCATGTCCCTGTACACCTTCCTGACCTGGATACTGTACGGCTTCATGGGGACGCTGTTGATCGAGGTGGTGCTGAGCTGGGTCAACCCGCAGGCGCCGATGGCGCCCTTCGTCCAGGCCCTCAACGACCCGCTGCTGCGCCCCTTGCGCAAGGTGGTGCCGCCGATCGGCGGGATCGACCTGTCGGTGATGGTGGCGTTGATCCTGATCAAGATCGTGCATCTGTTGGTGCAGATGCTGTTCGGGCTGCGATGAGCCGTGCCTGGTGCTCGGCACTGCCGGGCGGGCTGCGGCTGGCGCTGCAGATCACGCCGAACGCCAGGAAGACCGAGGTGATCGGCGTGCATGACGACGCGCTCAAGCTCAAGTTGCAGGCGCAGCCGATCGAAGGCAAGGCCAACGAGGCCTTGATCAAATACTTATCGGGAGAATTGGGCGTGCCGAAAAGCGCGCTCACGATCACGCACGGCCTGAGCAACAAGCGCAAGCTGATCGACGTGGTGTCAAGCAGCCTGACGCCCGAGCAAGTCGCGCAGATCCTGTTGAAATGAAGCCAGCAATTTCTTAACCGGGGTCTGACCTCTGATTAGAAATCTTTCGAATCAGAGGTCAGACCCCGGTGCGACGACTTAGAAGCGGTAGCCGAACTCGGCTTCGAACTTGTCGGCGATCTGGGCGGCCGTGACGACGTGGTTCTGGCCACCCTGGTGGGCGATCTTGAGCGCGCCCATCAGGCTCGCCAGGCGCCCCGTGGTAGGCCAGTCGAGCTCGTTCGTGATGCCGAACAGCAGCCCGGCGCGGTAGGCGTCGCCGCAACCGGTCGGATCGACTACCGCCGCCGCTTGGACGCAGGCAATCTCGTGGCGCTTGCCGCCGGTGTGGATCTCCGACCCTTTTTCGCCGCGCGTGATGATCAGCGCTTCCAGGCGCCCGGCAATGTCGGCCAGGCTCAGGCCCGTGCGGTCCATCAACATTTCGAATTCGTAGTCGTTGGCGGCCACATAGGTCGCCTGGTTGATGAATTCGATCAATTCGTCGCCGCTGAACATCGGCAATTGCTGGCCCGGGTCGAACATGAACGGCACTTTCAGCGCCGCGCAGTCGCGCGCGTGCTTGATCATGCCGCCACGACCGTCCGGCGCGATGATCGCCACGCGCAGCGCGCCCTGGTCGCCGACATTGTTTTCATGCGCGAATTCCATCGCGCCCGGATGGAAGGCGTTGATCTGATTGTTGTCGAGGTCGGCCGTGACGAAGCATTGCGCGGTGTACGAGTGGGTAATCTTGCGGATCGCGCGCGTCTCGATGCCGAGCTTGTCGAAGCGTTCGAGGTATTCGCCGCCATCCTGGCCGATCGTGGCCATGATCAGCGGTTCGCCGCCCAGCATCTTTAGATTGTAGGCAATGTTGGCCGAGCAGCCGCCGTATTCGGTGCGCAAGGTCGGCACCAGGAAGGAGACGTTGACCTTGTGCAGTTGGTCGGCCAGCAGCGTTTCGCCGAAACGGCCGTTGTATTGCATGATCTTGTCGAAGGCGAGCGATCCGCAGATCAGGGTGGTCTTGGTCATGATGGTGCCTTATGGATAGAAGATGGCGATGCGGTAGCCGGACGCCTTGATCTGTTTTACTTCAAAAGTCAGTTTGATGGCTTGTTCGGACCGCGCGGTGAAGCCTTTGGCGATGACCGTGCCCTTGGGCAGGTATTCGGCCGGCACGACCACGCGCCGCAGCAAGGTCTTGTCGTTGCCATCGGTCAGCGCCAGTTCAATGTTCGGCCAGCCCTGGGTCAGGTCGCTCTGGTTGCGTAACAGGGTCGACAGGTTGAAGGCGTTGGCGCCGAGCGATTGCAGTTCGCCCGTTTCGATGCTCAGGCTGTCGATCTGGGCCGGCAGTTCGAGCTTGCAGCCCAGCGTGGCGCAGGCCGTTACCAGCACCGGTTCGATCGCCGGAAACTTGGCCACCAGGATGTTGCGGAAGGTGGTGACGCCCTGGGCCACGAGCAGGATCGCCAGTATGAGCGAGCCGATTAGCAGCGCAATCCGGCGCGAGCCTTGCTTTTCTTCAAATTCGCGGCTGCGGCGCAGGAAATCGGGCTCGTCGTTCTCGGGCTCGGGCTCGGGGATGACGGGCGCCGGCGGCGGTGGCGCGACCGGCGCGCTGGCCGGCTTGTCGCCCGACGACTGGCGCAGCAGCGGCAGCGGCGCATGCTCCAGGTCGCGCACCAGCGGTTCGGTGTTCGGGTTGAGCAAGGCGTCGCTGCGCGCGTGGTCGTCCGTTTCTTCGGCGTAGGACAGCACCATCACGGTGTGACCCGGCTCGTCATACGCATGCTCGACCAGCATCGGCTCGATGCGGGCCGGCTTGGTCGTGGCTGGTTCGACGCGCACTGGCGTGTCGAAGGCTGGCTCGGTCGCCGGTGTGTCGAACCGGTCCGGCTCGGCCTGGACCGGTTCATCGAACACAGGCTCGACCAGCGGCGGCAGGAATGGATCTGGCTCGGCAACGGCGGGCTCGGCCTGGACCGGCTGGTCGAACACAGGTTCGACCAGCGGCGGCAGGAATGGATCTGGCTCGGCAACGGCCGGCGCGAGCTGGACCGGCTGGTCGAACACAGGTTCGACCAGCGGCGGCAGGAATGGATCTGGCTCGGCAACGGCCGGCGCGAGCTGGAACGGCTCGTCGAACTCGGGCTCGATCGGTGGCAGTTCAGCCTCGGCCGGCTCGGGTGCGGCAACGATCGGCGCCGGTTCCGGTTCCGGTTCCGGTCCCGGTTCCGGCGCTGCTTCGGCAGGGACTTCATCCGGGAAAACCGGTTCGGCAAAGCGCGGCTCCGCGAAGGCCGGTTCGGCAAAGCGTGATTCTTCCAAGAGCGGCTCGACAAAGGCCGGCTCCTTGCGCTCCGGCTCGAAGAACACCGGCTCGATGCGTGCGTTCGCAGCGCGCGCCGGGGCCGATGGATAGTTCAGATCGAGCAAGGGCTCGTTAAAACTCAGTTCGCCAAAGTCAGGCTCGGACGAATCGTCCGGCGGAGCAATCGCGACGATTTCTTCATCGATCGGCATGTCGATCGAAAATGGCGCCGGGCTCGAAACAGGCGTTGCTGCGTCGCGCTCGCCGATATCGATGGTCGGCCAGGGCGTCTTGGACTTGCCGCGCCAGGCTGCCGCTTGCGGTTCGGGCTCGACGTAGGGAGCCGCGTACGGCTCGTCATACATATCCTCGGGCTCGACGAACATGGCGATCGAGAGCGGGACGAACGGCTTTGTGGGCGGCGGCTCGGGTTCCGGCGCGGGCTCGATCTCTTGAACATGCTCGATCTCCAGAGCAGGCTTGGCTTCGGGCGCGGGCACAGGTTCCGGTTCCGGCGCCGCCACCAACACTGGCTCGGGAAGCGGTTCGGGAAGCGGCTCGGGTTCAGGTTCAGGAACCGGCTGCGGCCTGAGCCACACCGGAACGAAAGCCGGCTCGAACGAGCTCTCCATCTGCAGCGTGGAGACGGCATTGCCGTTGTCCACGGGCGCACTGGTCGCTGCGGCGGCAGGTGGCGGCGCAACAGGGGAGGGGATGGCTGGCGGCAGCGCGTCGAGTTCGACCAGGGCCGCGTTGCCGTCGAAGATTTCATTGCAGGCGCCGCAGCGCACTATGCCCCCACGTAACTTCAACTGGTCGGAAGCGACCCGGAAAGTCGTGCTGCAATGGGGGCATCGAGTGGCGAGCGCCATGCCTTTATTGACCGCGAGGGGTAGGTGGAACGTTGCTGCCAAGCTGGCCGTGCAGTGCTACCCAGCCATCTTGTTCCGCCCACACGCCGAGCGTGATGAACGGCGCATACGCCTCGGCCACTTCTTCCGCCTGGCGCGCCAGCACGCCGGACAACACCAGCGAACCACCGGGGGCAACCCGGCCGGCCAGCATCGGCGCCATCAGCTTCAATGGGCTCGACAAAATATTGGCGACAACGGTGTTGAACTTGCCGCTGGCGTGATGCGGCTTGGCCGAGGTGGCGAAGTTGTCCGGCAGGTAGTAATCGATCTCGCACTGGTTACGCGCGGCATTCTCGCGCGCCGATTCGATCGCTTGCGGATCGATATCGACACCGGCCACGTCGCCGGCGCCCATTTTCTTGGCCACCATGGCCAAGATGCCCGAGCCGCAACCGTAGTCGAGCACGGTCTTGCCGGGGGCCGGATGCGCCTCCAGCCATTCCATGCACAGCCGCGTGGTCGGATGGCTGCCGGTGCCGAAGGCCAGGCCCGGATCGAGTTCGAGGATCAGGGCGTCCGGGTCCGGCGCTTCGTGCCAGCTCGGAACCACCCAGATGTTCTTGCCGATATGAATAGGCGCGAACTGCGATTGCGTCAGGCGCACCCAGTCTTCGTCGGCTACGGCGCGCGTAGTGAACGTTGGTGTGGTGTCGATGCCGATGGCGGCGGCCGCTTCGGCCACGATGGCGGCCTGGTCGGCGTCAACGTCGGTCAGGGCCACCACGCGGCTGTGATCCCACGCCGCTTCGGTCGGTTCCATGCCGGGTTCGCCGAACAGCGGCTTTTCCTGGTCGGTGCCTTCGTCGGCGTCTTCCACCGACACCGACAGGGCGCCCGCTTCCATCAGCGCGTCGGACAAGGCTTCGGCGTGTTCACGTGCAATTTCAATGACAACTTCTGTCCAACTCATGCGTCTGCCTTCGTTTCCGATTTATTGGGGCTGGTCGGGCCTTTCGGCAGGTCCGGCTTGTCGGCCAGTTTCTGCTCGAGGTAATGGATATTGGTGCCGCCTTCGATAAAGCGCGCATCGATCATCAATTCGCGATGCAGCGGAATATTCGTCAGGATACCCTCAACCACCATTTCCGACAGCGCGATTTGCATGCGGCGGATGGCTTGCTCGCGCGTGGCGCCGTAAGCGATGACCTTGCCGATCATCGAATCGTAATGCGGCGGCACATAATAACCGGCGTAAGCATGCGAATCGACGCGGATGCCAGGACCGCCCGGCGCGTGCCAGGACACGATGCGCCCCGGCGACGGGGTAAACTTGAACGGGTCTTCGGCATTGATGCGGCACTCGACGGCGTGGCCCGACAGCATGATGTCGCGCTGGCGGAAACGCAGTTTTTCGCCGCAGGCGATGCGGATCTGTTCCTGTACGATATCGATGCCGGTAATCATTTCGGTGACCGGGTGCTCGACCTGCACGCGCGTGTTCATTTCGATGAAATAGAACTCGTTGTTCTCGTACAGGAATTCGAAGGTGCCCGCGCCGCGATAACCGATCTTGCGGCAAGCTTCGGCGCAGCGGTCGCCGATCTTTTCGATGAGCTTGCGCGGAATGCCCGGCGCCGGCGCTTCTTCGATCACTTTCTGGTGGCGGCGCTGCATCGAGCAATCGCGCTCGCCCAGCCAGACGGCGTTCTTGTGTTCGTCGGCGAGGATCTGGATTTCCACGTGACGCGGATTTTCCAGGTACTTCTCCATATACACTTCCGGATTGCCGAAGGCGGCGCCGGCTTCGGTCTTGGTCATCGACACGGCGTTGAGCAAGGCCGCTTCGGTGTGTACCACGCGCATGCCGCGTCCGCCGCCACCGCCGGCCGCCTTGATGATCACCGGATAGCCCACGCGCCGCGCGGTCTGGATGATTTCTTTCGGGTCGTCCGGGAGGGCGCCGTCCGAGCCGGGCACGCACGGCACGCCGGCGCGGATCATGGCTTGCTTGGCCGATACCTTGTCGCCCATCAGGCGGATCGAGTCGGAACGGGGACCGATGAAGACGAAGCCGGATTTTTCGACCCGTTCGGCGAAGTCGGCGTTCTCGGACAGGAAACCGTAGCCGGGGTGAATCGCTTCGGCATCGGTGACTTCGGCCGCGCTGATGATCGCCGGCATGTTCAGATAGCTCAGCGCCGAGGGCGCCGGTCCGATACACACCGATTCGTCGGCCAACTTCACGTACTTGGCGTCTTTATCGGCTTCCGAGTGAACCACCACGGTCTTGATGCCCATCTCGCGGCAGGCGCGCTGGATACGTAGCGCGATCTCTCCACGATTGGCAATGAGAATTTTTTCAAACATAGTGGTCGATCAGCCAATCACAAACAGCGGTTGGCCGAACTCGACAGGCTGGCCGTTCTCGACCAGGATCTTGGTCACGACGCCGGAGAAGTCGGAGTCGATTTCATTGAGCAGTTTCATCGCTTCGATGATGCACAGGGTTTCGCCTTCCTTGATGTTCGAGCCGACGTCGACATAGGCCGGGGAGCCCGGGGCCGAGGAACGGTAGAAGGTGCCGACCATCGGCGACTTGACGATGTGGCCGGTCGGCTCGGCTGGCACGACCACCGGCGGGGCGACCGGGGCCGGCATGGGGGCCTGGCCACCGGCGTAGTGCTGCTGCATGCCTTGCGGCTGCATCATGACCATCTGATTCTGCGGGATTGCGGATGACTTGACGATGCGGACCTTGCTCTCGCCTTCGGTTACTTCGAGTTCAGCGATGTCCGACTCGGCGACGAGATCGATCAAGGTCTTGAGTTTTCGTAAATCCATGTGAAACCCCTTGGAATTATTGTGTTTTAAGAGTATGCGGCGTGCTTATCATAAAAGCAAAACCGCGCATAATGCTTGAAGATGCCAGTAGATTAACGCTTTTTAAGCGCAAAGTCGATGGCAAAGCGATATCCATCAATGCCGAGCCCGCAAATGGTGCCCTGCGCAATGGCGGACAAAAAAGAGTGATGGCGGAACGCTTCGCGCTGGTAAATATTGGAAATATGGACTTCCACAAATGGAATCGCCACCCCGGCCAGCGCATCGCGCAAGGCCACGCTGGTGTGCGTCAGCCCGCCCGGATTGATGACAATCGCGTCCACGCCGTCGCTGCGGGCGGCATGGATGGCATCGATCAGGGCGCCTTCATGATTGCTCTGAAAGCAAGATAGCGTGGCGCCCGCCGCGGCAGCCTGGGCTGTCGCAGCGTTCTCGATGTCGGCTAATGTTGCCTTGCCGTACACCTCAGGCTCCCGTGTCCCCAGCAGATTCAGGTTGGGGCCGTTCAGCAGAAGGAGCTTTTTTGCCATGGTTGAAGGGTCGTTATCACGCGAAAGTCACGCATTTTGCCGCCAACTGCGGGCATTGGCAAGCGAAAAAAATTGCTAAAAGTTACTGAGTGGTGCATTCCGTACCGTAAAGCACGGTCTTGCCAAGGGTTTGTGCCGCAGAGCTTGAGAGTTTTTCTGGCGTGCTGAGCAGGCATGATGGAAAGACTCTCAGCCTCTCAGGACTTGAGCGCGGCCAGGTCGGCCTTGAGCTCGTCGAACTTGATGCGTCCCAGATAGGTTTTCTTGACCTGGCCATCGGCGCCGATCAGCACGGTGTAGGGCAGGCCGCCGGCGCTGTTGCCCAGCTTGCGCGACAGTTCGGTGCCGCTGATGCCGGCCACATAGATCGGGTAACCGATGTTGAATTTGCTGGTAAATGCGGCGATGTTGGCAGGCGAATCGATGCCGATGCCAATGATATTGATGTTTTTGGCGCTCTGTTCGCGCGCCACCTCGGCCAGTTCCGGCATTTCTTCCACACAGGGCGGGCACCACGGCGCCCAGAAATTGACCACCAGCGGCTTGCCCTTCCATTGCGCCAGCGCTTGCGGCGTGCCGGCCGGGTTGTTCAGGGTTTCGGCGAACAGCGCTTCGACCGGGGTCGGGCCGTGGCCGGCCGGGTGCTGTTCGGCGCTTGGGGCGCTTGAGGCCACCGTGGGCGCTTGTTTGTTGCGGGTGCCGACCCAGGCGCCCAGCGCGCCGGCCAGCACGGCGATGCCGGCGAAGGTGAAAATGGTTTGCTTGTTCATGTCAGGTCCTGAAGGGGTGTCGGCGTGGTGGCGCAAGAGGTCATCCTGCTGCGCAGGGCGGCGGCGTCGGCGCGCTGGGGGCGGCCGTCGGCGCGTGCCTTGAGGGCGCCGCGCAGGTCGTGCTTTTCATACAGTTCGGCGTGTACGCCTTCGCCATGCCACAAAAAGCTCACCGTCTCGACCGGGTCGAAGCGCGCGCCCTTGAAGTGCGGCGTTTCGGAAATGTCGATCGTGACGTTGCGGTTCAACAGGTAAAGCTGCACTTCCTTGGCGCTGTCGGCGAACAGTTGCAGCTCGATGTCGTCGTGCTCGCCGGCGGTGCCGTTCAATACCGCGCCGGTGATGTAGGGCGAAAATTCGGCCAGCGCATCCATCACTTGCAGGGCGGCTGTGCGCAGCGCGAGCAAGCGCGCCGGCTGGCTGTCGGCCAAGAACAGCGCCTGGTAATCGCGCACGGCGGCCTCGATCTGCGCATTGTCGGGCAGCAGGTTGGCGCTGTCGGCGCGCTCGCCCAGCACCTGCAGCGCGGCCTTGCGCTTGGCGCTGGCGTAGTCGGCGCCGTCCCGGGCAACCAGGCGCGCGGCGACGGCGGCGATTTCCGTGCGCAGCAGGGAGAGATCGTCAATCGGGGTAGGCATCATGAGCGAGATCATACTCTGGAACGGAAAAACCCATTGGGTCGGGTAAAATCGCGTATTCATTCATTTGGCCACGACACCATGCATATTCACATCCTCGGCATTTGCGGCACCTTCATGGGCGGCCTCGCGGTCCTGGCGAAAGAAGCCGGCCACAAGGTCACCGGCTGCGACGCCAACGTCTACCCGCCGATGAGCACCCAGCTCGAAGCCCAGGGCATCGAACTGATCCAGGGCTTCAGCCCGGACCAGATCAAGCTCAACCCCGATCTGTATGTGATCGGCAATGTGGTGGCGCGCGGCAATCCGCTGGTCGAGGAAATCCTGAACCGCAGCCTGCCGTTCATGTCCGGTCCCCAGTGGATCGGTGAACATATTTTGCACGACAAGTGGGTATTGGCCGTGGCCGGTACGCACGGCAAGACCACCACCTCGGCCATGCTGGCCTGGATCCTGGAAGACGCCGGCTATTCGCCGGGCTTCCTGATCGGCGGCGTGCCGATGAACTTCGGCATTTCGGCGCGCCTGGCCGGCAGCGCGCCGTCCGGCTACTTCGTGATCGAAGCGGACGAGTACGACACCGCGTTTTTCGACAAGCGCAGCAAGTTCGTCCATTACCGCGCGAAAACCGCCGTGATGAACAACCTCGAATACGATCATGCCGACATCTTCCCCGATATCGGCGCCATCGAGACCCAATTCCACCACCTTGTGCGTACCGTGCCCGGCGTTGGGCGCCTGATCGTCAACGGCGACGAAGCGTCCCTGGGTCGCGTGCTCAAGCGCGGCTGCTGGAGCGAGAAGGAAATGTTCGGCGCCAGCGACGGGGTCGACTGGACCATGACGGAGCACGCCGGCGGCGATTTCGACGTGCTCTTCAAGGGCGCCGTGGTGGCCACGGTGGCCTGGGGCCTGACCGGCAAGCACAACCGCCTGAACGCGCTGGCGGCGATTGCCGCAGCGCGCCACGTGGGGGTGCCGGTGGCGCAGGCGGCCGCAGCGCTGGCCCGCTTCGAGAGCGTCAAGCGGCGCATGGAAGTGCGCGGCGTGGTGCGCAACATGACCGTGTACGACGATTTTGCCCATCATCCGACCGCGATCGCCACCACCGTCAACGGGCTGCGCCAACGCATTGGCTACCACGGCGGCAGCGGCGACAAGGCCCAGGGCCGCATCCTGGCCGTGCTCGAGCCGCGCTCGAACACCATGAAGCTCGGCTCGATGAAAGACGCCTTGCCGGGCAGCCTGCGCGAAGCGGACCTGGTGTTCGGCTTCGGCAGCCAGCAAGCGCTGGGCTGGAGCCTGGCCGACGCCCTCGCGCCGCTGGGGGCGATCGCGCACAGCTTCGACCATCTCGATTTCCTGGTCAAGGCCGTGGTCGACGCGGCCCAGCCGGGCGACCATATCCTGGTCATGAGCAATGGCGGCTTCGGCGGCGTACACCAGAAACTGCTGGAGGCGCTGGCCCAATGATTCTTTACCTGCACGGTTTCCGTTCCTCGCCCCGTTCGTACAAGGCGCGCGTGGTGGGCGAGAAAATGGCGGCGCTGGGGCGTGCTTCCGAGCTGATCTGCCCACAACTGCCGGCCTCGCCGAAAGAGGCGCTGGCGCTGGCCCTGACCCTGGTCGAACGCTACGATGGGGACGAACTGGCGATCATCGGCTCCTCGCTGGGCGCTTACTACGCCACCTGGCTGGCCGAGCATCTCGGCTGCCGCGCGGCGCTGCTCAATCCGGCGGTCTACCCCCTGAAAGACCTCGACAAGCATGTCGGCGTCACGACCGAGTATCATTCCGACAAAGTTTTCGAATTCAAGCGCGCATATATCGAGGAATTGGGCGCGCTGGCCGTGCCCGCCATTACGCGCCCGGAGCGCTATTTCCTGTTAGCTGCGAGCGGCGACGAAGTGCTCGACTACCGCGACATGACGGCGCACTACGCCGGCGCGCGCCAGCACGTGATCGATGGCAGCGACCACGCCATCGCCGAATTCGGGCACTACGTGGACGAGGTCCTGGCGTTTTGCCTGGACCGCGCCGCGAGCCCGGCGCGGTGAGGGGCGCCTCGCTGCGCCAGGCCTTATGGCATCGGCATGTGAACCGGGTCAACGCGCCGCCGGCGCTGCGCGACTGGCTCACCAGCGGCGGCTCGCTGACGGCGCGCCTGCTCGCGCACAGCGCGGCGTTTCGGGTGCAGCGCCTGCACCAGCGGCGCGCGCGCTGCCTGGCCGATGAAGCCGGGTTGCTGGGCTTGGCGCGCGCGGTCCAGGTGCTCGAGCGCGAAGTGCTGCTGCGCTGCGACGAGGCGCCGGTGGTGTTCGCGCACACGGTGGTGCCGCTGTCGGCCAGCGCCAGCGACTGGCCGCTGTTCGGCGGCCTGGGCGAACGCTCGCTCGGCAGCACCTTGTTTTACGACCCGCACGTGGCGCGCGGCGAGCTGGAATTTGCGCGCATCCGCGCCGGCCACCCCCTGATGACGCGCGCGCGCGCGGCGCTCGGCGTGGACGGCGACCCTGTTTTATATGCGCGGCGCTGCCTGTATCGCCGCCACCGGGGCATCTTGCTCGTGACCGAGGTGTTTCTGCCCCCGGTCCTGGCACTTGCCGGGCGCGACCTGACCCGCGCGCCAACGAACAATACCAAGTAAACATCGTCAGTAAAAATATCAAAGCAAAGACAAAGCGTTCACATGAATCTATTTTTTGAAGAATCCGGCGATTTCAAGGTCGGCACCGTGTTGTCGCAAGCGGGCGAAGCCTATCAAGTCGAAATGCCAAGCGGCAAGCGTACCAAGGTCAAGGTCAAGGACGTCCTGTTGCAGTACGAAAAGCCGTCCGCGGCCGACCTGCTGGAAGCGGCCAAGGCGGTTGCCGCCGACGTCGATTTCGAGTTCCTGTGGGAAGTCGCCGGCCAGGACGAGTTCGGATTTGCCGAGCTGGGCGCCGAGTATTTCGGCCACACCCCGCTGCCATCCGAAGCGGCCGGGCTGATCCTGGCGCTGCATGGCGCGCCGATCTACTTCTACAAGAAGGGACGCGGGCGCTACAAGGCCGCGCCCGAAGCGTCGCTGCGCGCGGCCCAGGCCGGCATCGAGAAAAAGAAACAGCAGGGCCTGATCCAGGCCGGCTATGTGGACCAGCTCAAGGCCAACACGCTGCCGGACGCCATGCGTCCGCTGGTGCAGCAACTGTTGTTCAAGCCGGACAAGAACAGCATCGAATTCAAGGCGCTCGACGCCGCCTGCAACGAACTGCACACCACGCCGCAGCGCCTGATGCTGGCCGCCGGCGGCATCGGCTCGCCCAGGCAATTGCACATGGCGCGCTTCTTGTTCGAGAACTTCCCGCGCGGCGCCGGTTTCCCGGCCGTGACGGTGCCGTCGATGCCGGCCAATTTGCCGCTGGCGAACGTGGCCGCGTTTTCGATCGATGACGTGACCACCACCGAAATCGACGATGCGTTCTCGGTCGTGACCCTGGCCGACGGCATGCTGCAGGTCGGCATTCACATCGCCGCGCCGGGCCTGGGCATCCGGCCCGATGACGCGATCGACAAAATGGCGCGTGTACGCATGTCCACCGTCTACATGCCGGGCGATAAAATCACCATGCTGCCGGACGAGCTGGTCGCCGCCTTCACCCTGGCCGAAGGCAAGACCTGCCCGGCGGTGTCGCTGTACGCCACCATCGACCCGGCCGACTGGAGCGTGAAGTCGACCGTCACCCGCGCCGAACTGGTGCCGATCAAGAGCAACCTGCGCAACAACGACCTGGACGACGTGGTCAGCGAAGAAGCGCTGGCGCTTGGGGCTGGCGAGTATCCGCACA
Source organism: Massilia genomosp. 1 (assembly GCF_011682185.1). Classification (NCBI taxonomy): domain Bacteria; kingdom Pseudomonadati; phylum Pseudomonadota; class Betaproteobacteria; order Burkholderiales; family Oxalobacteraceae; genus Massilia; species Massilia genomosp. 1. The sequence continues at coordinate 6,996 of NZ_WHJF01000041.1, read as the reverse complement.
AGGCCGAGATGGCCGTGCTGTGGCAGTGGGCGCTCACCCTGGAAGCGGCGCGCATGGTCAAGCGCGAAGGTTTCGGCCTGAAACCGGAGCAAAACAACCGGGTCGATTTCAATTTCTACGTCGAAGACGACGTCGTGACGGTGCTGCGCCGCAAGCGTGGCGCGCCGCTCGACAAGATCGTGGCCGAGCTGATGATTTTCGCCAACAGCACCTGGGGCAAGCTGATGCACGACTCGGGCGTGCCGGGTATTTACCGCTCGCAAGGCGCCGGCAGCGGCGCCGGCTGGGCCGCCAAGATGCAGGTGCGCATGGTCACCCATGCCGCGCCGCACCAGGGGCTCGGCGTGGACCAGTACGCATGGAGCACCTCGCCGCTGCGCCGGTATACCGACCTGGTCAACCAGTGGCAAATCCTGGCCTGTGCCGAGCACGGCGTCACGGCCCCGCTGGTGGCGCCGTTCAAGCCGCGCGACGCCAACCTGTTCGCCATCGTCTCGGCCTTCGACGCCGCGTATGCCGCCTACAACGACCATCAGCAGAACATGGAGCGCTACTGGTGCCTGCGCTGGCTCGGCCAGCAGGAGCAGCGCCAGGTCGAAGCGGTCGTGCTCAAGGATGAAGTGTTGCGCCTGGCCGACATTCCGCTGATCATTCGCTTGCCCGGCATGCCGCAGGTGGCGCGCGGGGCGCAGGTCAAACTCGACATCCTGCGTTGGGATGAGCTCGACCTGACGATCGAAGCGCGCTTGCTCGAACTGCCTTCCAACAACGAGATCGCGGCCGATGCCGACCTCGAGTACGAGGAAGAGGAGGCGGCCGCGACCGCCGCGCCGGCCGACACTGGCGAAGCGGCCGCCACCGAAGCGGTGGAAGCCGAAGGTTCGGTGACGGTGGTGAGCAGCGAACCGACAGCCGGCTGAGCTTGCCGGCATCGCCACGGCGGCCATTAGAATGTAGAATGGCCGTTCCCTGATTCAACAAAATTCTTCCCGGTATCGTGTGAAGCACTTGCAAAATATAAGCTCCCTGTCCATCGCCGTGGCCGTTTCGGTCGCGGTACACGCGGCCCTGCTGGCGGTCCGTTTCGTCGCGCCCGAGGCATTCAACCTGACCCCGACCGATCCCGGCCTCGAAGTCATCCTGGTCAATGCCAAGCACGCCAACAAACCGTTGAAGGCGGACGCGCTGGCCCAAGCCAACCTCGATGGCGGCGGCAATGCCGAGGATGGCCGCGCCGCCTCGCCCCTGCCCGACATGCGCAAGGACGAGACCGGCGAAAGCGTCAAATCGACCCTGCGCCGCATTACCGAACTGGAGCAGATGCAGAAAAACCTGCTGACCAAGGCCAACGATTCGACCTTGCACGCCTCTCCGGTGACGGACAAGGAAGCGCCCGATCCCGAGCGCGAGGGCAACGACCTGATCGAGAGCACCAAGCCGCTCTCGCGCCAGAAGGCCGAGATCGCCCAGCGCATCGAAGACCAGAACAAGCGTCCGCGCAAGACTTTCTTCACGCCGAGCACGCAGGAAGTCGGTTACGCCGTTTACTACAAATCGACGCAAAAGAAGATCGAAGATGTCGGTACGCTGAACTTTCCCCAGAAAGATGGCAAGAAACTGTACGGCGAGCTGATCGTGTACATCCCGATCTTCCAGGACGGCACCATTTACACCAAAGAAGGCGGCGTGCGCATCGAAAAAAGTTCGGGCAATCCCGCGCTCGACAAGGCGGCGCTGGCCATCGTGCGCCGGGCCGCGCCGTTCAGCCACTTCCCGAAAAACATGCGTTCCAACGACCGCGATGACTTGTGGATCATGATCACGAGCTTCAAGTTCACCCGTGAAGACAAGCTCGAAGCCGAGCTGCGCGGCCAGACTAAATGAGCGAGCGTTACTGCGTCATCGGGAACCCGATTGCCCATAGCAAGTCGCCCGAGATCCACGCCGCCTTTGCCCTGCAGACCGGGCAAGAGATGGTGTACGAACGCTGCCTGGCGCCGCTGGACGCATTCGAGGCCACCGTGCGCACCCTCATTGCCGCCGGCTACCAGGGCGCCAACGTCACCGTGCCGTTCAAATTGCAGGCGGCCGACCTGGCCGACCGCCTGACCGAACGCGCGCGCGCCGCCGGCGCCGTCAACACCCTGGTATTTAACAGCAGCGGCGGCATCATCGGCGACAACACCGACGGCGCCGGGCTGGTGGGCGACATCACCCGCAACGCCGGCGTCGACCTCGCAGGCAAGCGCGTACTGCTGCTGGGCGCGGGCGGGGCCGCGCGCGGCGCCGTGCTGCCGCTGCTGGCCGCCTTGCCGGCCGAACTGACGATCGCCAACCGCACCCTGGCCACGGCCGACGCCCTGGTCGAGCGCTTCGCCGCCCAGCTGGCGCAGGGGCAACGCCTGGCCGCCTGCGCCTTCGACGCCATTGGCGGCCGGTACGACGTCGTCGTCAACGCCACCTCGGCCAGCCTGCTTGATGCGATGCCGCCGGTGCCGGCCAGCGCCTTCGGTCCCGCCACCCTGGCGCTGGACATGATGTACGGCAAGGCTCCGACCCGCTTCATGGTCTTTGCCGCCGCCCAGGGGGCGCTCGCGCGCGACGGCCTCGGCATGCTGGTCGAACAAGCCGCCGAAGCCTTTTTGCTGTGGCGCGGCGCGCGTCCCGACACCGCGGCCATCCTGGACCGCCTGCGCCTGGCGCTATGAGCAAGGCCGCCAAGCCAGCCAAGGGGGGCGGCGCGCGCCGGCGCTGGATCAAGTGGCTGTTCCTCGGCCCGCTGCTGATTGTCGTTGCGGTCCAGCTGTATTTTTTCCTGATGGTGTGCTGGTACGCCCAGTTCAATCCGTCGAGCACGAACATGATGGACGACCAGCTGTCCCTGATGCGCGAAAAGAAACCCACGGCCATGCTGCAGCATCAGTGGGTGCCGTACGAGCGCATCTCGGACAGCCTGAAACGGGCCGTGATCGCCTCGGAAGACGCCAATTTTTCCGAGCATGACGGGGTCGACTGGGAAGCGCTGCAAAAAGCCTACGAACGCAACAACCGGCGCCACAAGGTGGTCGGCGGCGGCTCCACCATCACCCAGCAACTGGCCAAGAACCTGTTCCTGACCGGCTCGCGCAGCTATCTGCGCAAGGGCCAGGAAATGATCATCGCCTTCATGCTCGAAACGGTCATGAGCAAGCAGCGCATCCTGGAAATTTACCTGAACGTGGCCGAATTCGGGCGCGGCATCTTCGGCGCCGAGGCGGCCGCGCGCCATTACTACCGCACCACCGCGGCCAACCTGGGCGTGGCGCAGGCCGCCAAGCTGGCCGTGATGCTGCCCAATCCGCGTTATTACGACCGCAACCGCAGCTCGAGCTACCTGGCGCGCCGCACCACCCTCATCGTCAACCGTATGAGTTCGGCAGACTTGCCCTGATTCTTTACTGGAATATTCCCATGATCTATCGTCGCCAACAGGGCGCCATTTCGCTGTTCTGGGTCGCCACCGGCTCGGTCGCCCTGGCGGCGCTGGCCATGGCCGCCTTGTTTTCCATGCGCTACGAGCGCAATCTGTTCGCCGAGGGCGCTGCCAAACTCGGCAAGACCGTCACAGCCAGTCCGGCGGGCAAGGTGATCGATTCGGCCAAGCAAGCCGTCAGCGAGGCGGCCGGCAATGGCGACGGCGCCATGCGCAAGTGCGTCATCAACGGCAAGACCGTGATTTCCAACACGGATTGCACGCCTGACAACCGCACCAGCAAGCTCATCCAGATACACGACACCAAGGGCTTCGAAGCGCCGAAAAAGCCGCCGGTGGAGAAGGCCGCGCCGGGCTCGAACCCGATGCTCGACAAAATGATCGAAAAACAGCTGCGCTGAGCCAATTTAAGTGTTTCGGGGTGGCCGGCCCCGGGGCTAACGGGTACACTTGCGCTGTTTTGAATCCGGCCGAGAAAGCGCATGATCAACGTATTTGTCCTACAAAATGGCCGACTCAATCAGGTACCGATCGAGTCGCGGGCGGATCTCGAAAACGTGGACCCGGTCTGGGTCGACCTGACCGATCCGAACGACGACGAGCGGGCCTGGGTCAAGACCATCTACGGCGTGATCTTGCCGGGCGAAGACGAAGTCAAGGATATCGAAGCGTCGGCCCGCTATTACGAAGCGGAAAACGGCGACTTGCATCTGCGCACAGACTTCTTGCTGGAAGAAGACGACGGCCCCTCGCGCGTGGTCACGGTCGCCTTCATTCTCGCGCGCAAAATGCTGTTTTCGGTGCATACCGACGACTTGCCGGTATTTCGCCTGGTGCGCATGCGCGCGCGCTCGCGGCCGGGCTCGATTGCCGATTACATGGACGTGCTGCTCGACCTGTACGCCACCGACGCCGAGTATTCTGCCGATGCGCTGGAAGGGATTTACCAGCACCTGGAAGAAGTCAGCGGGCTGGTGCTGCAAAAAGAATTCACCGACAAGGATGCGGCCGACGCGCTGAACGCGATCGCGCGCGAGGAAGACTTGAATGGACGGATCCGGCGCAACATGATGGATACACGGCGCGCGGTGAGTTTTTTGATGCGCGGGCGCTTGCTCAATGCCGAGCAGTTCGAAGAAGCGCGCCAGATCCTGCGCGACATCGAATCGCTGGACGGCCACACATCGTTCCTGTTCGACAAAATCAACTTCCTGATGGACGCCACGGTCGGTTTCATCAACATTAACCAGAACAAGATCATCAAGATCTTCTCGGTGGCCTCGGTGGCGTTTTTGCCGCCGACCCTGATCGCCAGTATTTACGGGATGAACTTCAAGGCCTTCCCGGAGCTGGAGTGGCATTACGGCTACCCGTTTGCCTTGGGCTTGATGGTGGCCTCGATGATCACGCCGGTGTGGGTGTTCTTGCGCAGAGGGTGGTTGAAGTAGGGAAGCCTGGGTTGTAAGGTGGAATTCTTCCATTCCCTGCACCATAACCTGACATGACTTCGATTACCCTGCCATCGCTCGGCTTGGTTATCTTTGCCCCCACAACAGAAGGACGATGGTCGCGCAAACTGAATTATTCAACAAATATCAATGTTGAAAATATGATATATTTTATGGTTGATGGTTGATGATCGAGGAGCTTGCCAGTGCCACGCAACGCATCTTGGGCGAGCAGTCAATCTTAACTAGGCACGCTGACATGCCTGCGACACCACTGCACATAAGATACCGGAGTGTATGAACATCGTTATTAAGACCCAATTCGTGGTGGCGGACATCGCGATTGCGCTTGATGTGGCGGGTCATGAACACTTGGTCATCGCCGCCAAGAGCACTTGGACAATTCCGCAGCCTGGCCAGCGTCCGCGCCCATTGCCTCCCCAATCGCTGCAGCAATCCGATATCTACCTTGGCAAGTCTGGGGAAAGTCCCATGTTGTACGGATCGGATTTCGCCCGTTTCAAGCCACGTTGCGATGTATTGTTTAATGCAAGTGCGCATGCCCCCAACAGTGAACCGGTTGACGAACTGCTGGTTGCCTGGCAAGTTGGGGAGTTGCGCAAGGGGCTACGCGTCGTCGGTCCCCGTATCTGGCGCAGTAGGTTTGGTTTGTTATCGCTCAGCAAACCGGAGCCGTTTATTACTCAGCCGCTGCATTATGGACTGGCCTTCGGCGGTACCCGTAAATATACGAAGGGGCGCGATGAAGTGATGGACGAAACCTATCTGGAAAATCCTGTAGGGCTCGGTTGGGCCGGGCCGCGCACGGCTTCACAATTGGCTAACACGCAGGCGCCAAGTCTTGAAGCGCTGGATGATCCGATACGTAGCCCGCGCAACAAGCACGCGGCTGCCGCTTTTTCAGCAATAGGACGCCATTGGTCGCCGCGGAAGAATTACGCAGGCACGTACGACGCTGCCTGGAAATCCGATGTTTTCCCTTTGCTACCCGCTGACCATGATGATCGCTACCATCAATGCGCCCCGGAAAACCAACAAATGGATTATCCCCAAGGTGGGGAGGCAATCGTGCTGCGCAATATGGTGAAAGGTCGTCCCGATGTACGTTTTGCCTTGCCAACCCTGAATCGACAAACTGTTCGCGTACTGCGCACCGATTACAGCAACGAGCTATTGAAGCCGGTAGTCGATACCCTTTACTTCGAGCCGGATGAAGGCCGGTTCTCCGTTGTGTGGCGGGTCAGCACGCCGATTCGGCGCCGTTTGCAAGAGTTCGATACGTTGGCAATTGGCCCCGTCAACGCTGCATGGTGGGCCAAGAAATCGCTTGGACAGGATGGCTCCGGGTGCCCCGGCTGCGGCGATGACGATGATGGAGCGGGCACATGAGCCGCTGGCTAAGTTCACTCACCCGCAATCTCAGCGGCCCCCAGGAGGCAAGTTGGGCTCCTTTGCGCATTGTGTCGCGTAGTATGTGTTGCGCAGTTGGGCACAATGCGCCGGCCGCAACGGCTGCGATCAATGCGCGAATGAACCATTTTAGAGAGACCGCGTTTGTTGCGCGCGGCGGCATTCCAATCGTAGGCGGAGCCTTGTTCGACGTGGGCGCGTGGGGTGCCGAGCGCCTGGACCATATGCTGCAGCTTGTGGTTGCAGAAGCGCTGGCGGCGCAAACGGCTGGTGAGCCAGCACACATTGCGCTGATCGTCATGGGGGCCGAAGCCGGCCGTCCGGGCAGATCGAGCAACTGCCTGGCCGAGGCGCTGGCTCAGCTGCTGTCCCAACAGCGCAGTACTGGATCGACGTTTCATCCGTCGAGTCGCTTCTGCTCCTACGGCAAGGGCGGCATTGCGCGAGCATTAACAGATGCGGCCCTATTGATGGCGCAGGAAAATGGACCGCAATTCGTTTTGCTGGTAGCCGTCGATCCCCCTGTGTCAAACTGTTGTGAGACAACTTCATAACTCTAATTAAGGAAGTTGGTACCCACATGGAATCGAATATGACACCAGCAGCAGGACGCATCCAAGACGATATCGATGGTTTTTCTGACGG
>NZ_WHJF01000419.1:0-402 GCF_011682185.1 Massilia genomosp. 1 | reverse complement strand
CGGAACGACGCAACTGACGAACGGCGCATGCCTTGCTTGCAGAGGCGGCGGCATGCCGATCGGTGCTGCGCGTTACTGATGGCACGCGCGGCGTGCGCTGCCGCACGAGCGGCGCAGGGCTATCCCAGGTGCCGCAAAACATCGGCGTGGCCGCGCTGCCCGGAGAAGCGCCCAATGATTCTTCAACCCGGCGCGCTATGGATCAGGCACGACGGTCTCCCATAAAAAAAACGGGACGCGCGAGCGTCCCGTTTTTTATGGCGGGACCGAAGTCCCTCCATCGTCGTCTTAGTACTTGCCGTGCAGCGCCAGATAAATCTGGCGGCCATTCTTGTACAGCGAACCCGGCACATCCATCGCGCCGGCGGTGTGGATCACCGAACGCACCATCGGATTGTTCAA
>NZ_WHJF01000418.1:0-403 GCF_011682185.1 Massilia genomosp. 1 | reverse complement strand
CCACCTTGCCCACCAAAACCACCGACGAATGGCTGGCAGAGATCGACAAGGCGACCACGCGCTCGCCGTCCGTCGCCATCGCTGTGCGTCTCATGTACGGCCTGGGCCTGCGCGAGTCGGAAGCGGCCAGCGCCTGCTGGGAGTGGATCGACTGGGAGCGGCGAACCTTCACGCCCGGCATTACCAAGGGAAAGGAGGCGGTCCCAGTACCGATGCCGCGCTGGCTGGTTGTGTACCTGGCGCCCCAACGACGACCGCAGGGCCTCATCGCGCCAGGCCCCCTGTGTCAGACTACTTGTCGGGTGTGTTTTTGAACAAAGTATGTCGTGATCTTGAGCGTTGTAGTGGGGTTTTTAGGGTTCGTTCTTGTGCTGTACTTTTGACATCGTTTCCGGGAGCGGGG
>NZ_WHJF01000417.1:0-404 GCF_011682185.1 Massilia genomosp. 1 | reverse complement strand
AATGAGATTAGCCATGATTCCGCCGCCGTAACCGATCAGATTTCCTCCGATATCACGAAAAAGCGATGAAAAATCGTGCTCTCCTGATGTCGGCCAGTTCAGAAAAATCGTTTTGCAATTGGCTCTAGTGCTCCACCTGCAGTGGACAGCAGCAATGCTGCCTCTGCAAGCATCGTCAGCGGAAATCATCACGTGTGTATTTTTTGTTATGCCTATCCAATCGAACACGATTTCAAGGGTAAGTTGCCGAGAGCGCTGGACGGTGTCGGCATAAATAAAGGTGATTAGCGCTGATCTTCAGCTAACCGACACCACGCTTCGGTTCGGTTGCCCGTGGCGACAGCAGCGTACAAGAGGCGCGTCAAAATGGTCGACAAATCGAAGCGCCGGTTAAATCGATACTG
>NZ_WHJF01000416.1:0-407 GCF_011682185.1 Massilia genomosp. 1 | reverse complement strand
ATGCGACCGCGGATGCTCTTGTCGCAAGCTCAACGCGACTGCCATGATCCCGCCGGCATCGAATGCGACGGCAACGGGCAGGTCGACGATAGCGCTCACGCTCATGCGCACGCTGCTGCACGTCGCGTATCCCTCGCCGCACGCGATGATGTCCGCACCAGGGCGCTGGCCAAGCCAATGGAAGGCACCTAGCTTGTCCATGCCTTTGCTGTAGCGTTTCTCGCCCTCTTGGTCAATTTTCTGCATGCCGACCAACTGGCCAGCGCGCACCATCGGAATCAGCAGCAGTCCGTCCGAACTGACGCGTACGCCATCGGCTACGATCTGTTTGCGCGCAAGGTAGGGATGCTCAAGCGGCACATGGGCCGCTTTGCTCCAAGCGTCCCGCGCGCGGTTTGCCGCGAGCC
>NZ_WHJF01000415.1:0-407 GCF_011682185.1 Massilia genomosp. 1 | reverse complement strand
GCCTACCTTCGCATGTCCAAGTTTAAAAACCTTCCGGCCAATCCACTACAACCAGCCGCCGCTCCGTTGCGATCTACCATCTACCGTGCCGGCTGTCCAGTTCCACTCAAAACGGCATAGAGCCGATTTATTCTATATCTTCTGAGCTGTTTGCTAAGCATTGGATTGCTGATCGCTTACATCAATATTCGTCACTGATGCGGTCTAGGGATGGTGCAGGGAAGCTACGTAGTTGAGAATCGCCCCGAACGCGGCGCACCAAATCTGCACGCGCAGCTTTACCCCCTGTGTCAGACTACTTGTCGGGTGTGTTTTTGAACAAAGTATGTCGTGATCTTGAGCGTTGTAGTGGGGTTTTTAGGGTTCGTTCTTGTGCTGTACTTTTGACATCGTTTCCGGGAGCGGGG
>NZ_WHJF01000414.1:0-412 GCF_011682185.1 Massilia genomosp. 1 | reverse complement strand
GACGACGGTACACCTCAATCCCGAAAAAAGTGTCACGGAAGCCGTCACCAAAAAGGAGAAAAATCAAGCACTCAAAAAAGCAGCGTAAAAATCGTATTTAGGCGACAACTAGCTTGCAAATTTCCGGCATCATGCCCGGATATCGGAATGTTTACAATTGCGCGTTTACAACGGTCAGGGCTAAACAGTTACGATCGATGTAGGGACGCGTGGAATAATGGTCCCATCCGTAGCGGGCCGATCTTCAAAGCCAGACATGTTTTGCTTACACTGCTTATCGACGATGTAACTGTTCAGCCTGAATGACCAGAGCAATCAAAAGTTGTAAACTCTTGGCAATTGCCGCATCATGTAGGCATGCCACCGAAACCACCTCGTGCCGACCTGACCAAGCTGTCCCATGCCGACAAGG
>NZ_WHJF01000413.1:0-415 GCF_011682185.1 Massilia genomosp. 1 | reverse complement strand
TCGCCTACCTTCGCATGTCCAAGTTTAAAAACCTTCCGGCCAATCCACTACAACCAGCCGCCGCTCCGTTGCGATCTACCATCTACCGTGCCGGCTGTCCAGTTCCACTCAAAACGGCATAGAGCCATGTCTATTATAGCAAGCGCTCTGATCCGATTATTCCTGTAACAATGCGTTCGGCCGTGCTAAGAACTTTCAGGGGTGGAGGGCCCAATTGCGAGCGGATATACATATCCTGAACAAAGTGATTGGAAAATGGTAAGAGACTTGGTTGAAGCATGTCAAAACGTAACTGTTCAGCCGCTACGCGGCTGGCGCAATTGGATCGCCAGCAAATGCCCGGCGCAGTACGTCCAACATGCTGTGACCTTGTTTGCGTAGCGTGTCAAGGCAGGAGCGGATGGTGCAGAAATTG
>NZ_WHJF01000412.1:0-416 GCF_011682185.1 Massilia genomosp. 1 | reverse complement strand
CGATTACCTTACGATTTCAAGCAGTTGATTTAAAAGGAATTATTTCCGATTTCAGAAGCGGACCGGAGCGCAGGCGCTGGGCCGCCAGTCCTGCGCGGGGATGCCCGGTCACGCTCCGCCGGGTTACGGGATGTTACTTCACACACCGGCCAGGCGCCGTCACCATCCCTGTATGGGCTGTCATCGAACGCCGCCGCTGGCAGGTGGCGCAAGCAGCAACACCCGGGGTAGCACGCGACGCAAGAGCCGATCCCGGCGCGCCGTGGCCCCCCGTCGGCTAGCCGGCGACAACCCATCCTTGTAGCAATCAACGTCCATTAGGAGAACAAGATGAAAACTGTTTCGGTATGGTTCAAAATACTGATTGTCGCGTTGGGCTTGCTATGGGGAAGTACGGCATTGGCCGTTGACTACCT
>NZ_WHJF01000411.1:0-418 GCF_011682185.1 Massilia genomosp. 1 | reverse complement strand
ACAATCCAATTTCTCTGGCACGCACTCAAAACCAATGGTCCAGCCGATTCCAATAACCCCAGAGGCATGCCCTTATACATAAGTCAGTCACCCCAGCCCGTCGCGTAATGCACGTAAGGTCTCCGCCGAGGCGTGCACTTGATCGAGCCCCTTCCAGATCGTCTTGACGCCAGGTTCGCCATCGCTGTTGCGAGCCAGGAATCCACCAATTTTCGCGATCAGGCGAACGACTTCATTCAAGGTTGGTGGGGTCGCCGGCATCTTCATCTTGTTCAATAGGTGCGCGCCGCGAATTTCGTCAGGATCGAAGAACAATGCTGCGTCGAGGTCAGGGCAGTTACGGCCTTTGCGCATCAGGTAGGCCACGCGCCATGCCACCACCATGAACAGCGCCAGCGCCCTTTCGATGCGCTCAACT
>NZ_WHJF01000410.1:0-419 GCF_011682185.1 Massilia genomosp. 1 | reverse complement strand
GTCAGAAAAACCATCGATATCGTCTTGGATGCGTCCTGCTGCTGGTGTCATATTCGATTCCATGTGGGTACCAACTTCCTTAATTAGAGTTATGAAGTTGTCTCACAACAGTTTGACACAGGGGGCTTGCTGATTGTTGCCAAGTCGATCCGTACAAGAACTTCGCTGGCCGGTAGCATGGATGAGGCGCGTAGCTCTTCCCAGCGTGGCGCGTGGCTATTGAGCATGAGCGATCCAATTTCTGTTCGCGACGCTTTTCTGGTTGTTCCTCCCGAACGTATCCATGTTTCTTCGTAACTGTTTAGCCCTGACCGTTGTAAACGCGCAATTGTAAACATTCCGATATCCGGGCATGATGCCGGTCATGGTAAAACTTGCCCCTCTTCCCGACCTCTCGACTCTCTCGCATCCCGAAAAAG
>NZ_WHJF01000040.1:0-55756 GCF_011682185.1 Massilia genomosp. 1 | reverse complement strand
CGCTTCATTGACTGTCCCGTTCAATTGGGTAGGGACGCTATCGCCCGCGACATTCCGATTCAAGTTGAAAAGGTCCTGCATCGGAAAAGCGGCGCTGCGGCGGTGGTTTGTGCAACATTCAGGCTAGACGAAGACGGGCTCGGTTTCGAGGGCGACGCCGAAGCGGGCCAGCACATCGGCCTGGATGGCGCGCGCCAGCGCGAGCACCTCGGCGCCGCTGGCGCCGCCACGGTTGACCAGCACCAGCGCCTGCTTTTCGTAGACGCCGGCCGCGCCCAGGCTGCGCCCTTTCCAGCCGCACTGGTCGATCAGCCAGCCGGCCGCGAGCTTTTCACTGCCGTCGGCCTGTTTGTGATGCACCAGCGCGGGGTGGACGGCCAGCAAGGCGGCACATTGTTCGCTGCTGACCACGGGATTTTTGAAGAAGCTGCCGGCGTTGCCGATCTGCGCCGGATCGGGCAGCTTGCGGCGCCGGATCGCCACCACCGCATCGCTGACCTGCTGCGCGCCCGGCGCCGCCAGTCCGCTTGCCGCCAGTCCGCTTGCCGCCAGTTCCTGCGCCAGCTCGGCGTACTTCAGGTTCGGCGCCCACGCGCGCGCCAGCGCGAAGGTAACGTCGACAATCACCAGCCCGGCCCCGTCGGCATGCTTGAACACGCTGTCGCGGTAGCCGAAGCGGCAGGCCGCCGCGTCCATCGTGCGCAGCTCGCCGCTGGCCACGTCGAACACGGTCAGCGCATGCAACACATCCTTGACTTCGGCCCCGTACGCACCAATATTCTGGATCGGCGAGGCGCCCACCGTGCCGGGAATGAGGGCCATGTTTTCCAGCCCGCCCAGGCCCTGCGCGAGCGTCCATTGCACGAAGCCGTGCCAGTTTTCGCCGGCGCCGGCGCGCACCAGCACGCTGCCGCCGTCCTCGCCCACGACGGCGCGCCCGGCGATGGCCATGTGCAGCACCAGCCCGTCGAAGTCGCCCGTGAGCACGATGTTGCTGCCGCCGCCAAGCAGCAGGCGCGGCATGGCGGCCAGCACCGGGTCGGCCAGCACCTGCACCAGTTGACCGACCTGCGTCACCCGGAGGTAGGCGCGCGCGCGGGCGTCGATACCGAATGTATTGACGCTACGGAGGGAAAAGTCGGGCGAAATGACGAGGTCTGTTGGCATGAATGAGCGTTATGGAGGCATTTAGGGGAAAAAACCGGTTCAGTTCAGGGGCGCCGCCCCCGTTGTCCGTTAAAATATCGGCATTCTACATTTTGCAAGTAAAAAGGATCCCATTATGCCGTCGTTTGATGTCGTCTCCGAAGCAGACATGATTGAAGTGAAAAACGCCGTCGAGCAGTCGAACAAGGAAATCACGACCCGTTTCGATTTCAAGGGCAGCTCGGCCAAGGTCGAACAGAAGGATACTGAATTGACCGCCTTCGCCGATTCCGATTTCCAGCTCTCGCAAGTGCGCGATGTGCTGACCAACAAGCTGGCCAAGCGCAAGGTCGATGTGCGTTTCCTCGATGAGGGCAAGATCGAGAAAATCGGCGGCGACAAGGTCAAGCAGGTCATCAAGGTAAAGAACGGGATCGAAACCGACGACGCCAAAAAAATCGTCAAGGTCATCAAGGATAGCAAGATGAAGGTCCAGGCCAGCATCCAGGGCGAATCGGTGCGTGTCACCGGCGCCAAGCGCGACGACTTGCAGGCCGCCATGGCGATGCTGCGCAAGGATGTGCCGGATATGCCGCTGGAATTCAATAACTTCCGCGATTGATCGGTTTCATCGCTTAATCGACAGGAACCGGTCCTTCGCGCCGGGAATTGATGAACAAACCGGGGCGCTTGGTCCCGGTTTTGCTCGCCGGAACGCAGAACACCCAGCTTCGCTTGGGGTAGAATTGTGGGGCGCAAGCGGGCCGCAGGCCGCGCCGGCGCACCAGTAAACTTGGCAGTCTAAGGATAGCAATGAAACGTGTTGATGATTTCCGCCTGCGTCTGGGCAACAAGGACTATGTGCCCATCATGATCGGTGGCATGGGGGTCGATATTTCGACCTCCGAACTGGCACTCGAAGCGGCGCGCCTGGGCGGGATCGGGCATATTTCCGATGCCATGGTCGAGGATGTCTCGGACCGCAAGTTCGACACCAGCTATGTCAAAGACAAAACCAAGACCTATAAGTTCAATATTAACAATATGGACAAGGCGGTGGTGCAGTTCGACCTCGCGCGCCTGGCCGACGCCACCCGCCGCCACGTCGGCGCGACCATGGAAGCGAAACGCGGCGATGGCCTCATTTTCGTGAACTGCATGGAAAAGCTGACCATGAATTCGCCGCGCGAAACCTTGCGCACGCGCCTGACCGCCGCGCTCGACGCCGGCATCGACGGCATCACCATGTCGGCCGGCCTGCACCTGGGCTCGTTCGCCCTGATCGCCGACCATCCGCGTTTCCGCGACGCCAAGCTGGGCATCATCGTCTCGTCCGTGCGCGCGCTGCAGATTTTCCTGCGCAAGGTCGCCAAGCTGGACCGCCTGCCCGACTTCATCATCGTCGAAGGCCCGCTGGCCGGCGGTCACCTCGGTTTCGGGATGGACTGGGCCGAGTACGACCTGCACACCATCATGGATGAAATCCACGCCTACATGCGCGCAGAAAAGCTTGAGATTCCATTGATCGCCGCCGGTGGCGTGTTCACCGGCACCGACGCGGTCGGCTTCCTGGAAAAAGGCGCTTGCGGGGTGCAGGTGGCGACCCGCTTCACCATCACCCACGAATGCGGCCTGCCGGACAAGGTCAAGCAGGAGTATGTGCGCGCCACCGAAGACGACATCATCGTCAACGGCATTTCGCCGACCGGTTATCCGATGCGCATGCTCAAGAGCACGCCGGCGATCGGCGCGGGCATCCGTCCGGGCTGCGAGTCGTATGGTTATCTGCTTGATGCGACCGGCAACTGTTCCTACATCAATGCCTACAACCGCGAAGTGCTGGCCAATCCGGACAGCAAGACCGTGGTGGTGATGGACAAGACTTGCCTGTGTACGCACATGCGCAATTTCAATTGCTGGACCTGCGGCCACTATACCTACCGCCTCAAGGATACGACCCACAAGCTGGCGGACGGCAATTACCAGCTGCTGTCGGCCGAGCATGTGTTCCAGGATTACCAGTTCAGCGTCGACAACCAGATCGCCCTGCCGGTGCGCCAGGAAATCGCGCTGGCATAAGGTATCGTTGACGGGAGGCCCGGACGCCTCCCGGCGCTGTCATCGAATCGCCCGTTCGCGCTGAACCTTCCGCGCGTTTGCCGGTCCAATCTTCATCATGGTCGATTGGAGAGGCGCATGTCTGCCCGCGAGAACACCTTTTATGCCGCCCTGTTGATCGATGCGGGCGGCCAGATCATTACGTGGAACGCGGCTTGCGAAAAAGTGCTCGGCATCGCCGCCGCCGATGTCTTGCACCAGCCGCTGACGGCGCTGCTCAGCGAGCACGGGCGCCGCGTCTGGCGCCAGCACTGGAGCGAGTTTCCCAGCGATTGCGATGCTTCCGAACTCGAATTCGTGCGCGCCGACGGCAGCGTCCACACCATTTTCCTGACCCTGCTGCCGCAGCATGGCCACGACGGCGCGCTCACCCATCTGGTGGCCGTGCTCGACGGCGCCTGCGACGAGCCCGATTCCGAGGTGGTTGGGCGCATGCCGCTGTCGAGCATCATCGACGTGCTTCCCGGCACCTTCTACGTCTTGCGCGAGGATGGCAGCTTTGCGCTGTGGAACAAGACGCTGGAACAGGTGACGTCCATGACGTCCGACGAAGTGCGCCGCGCCAACGCGCTCGACATCTACGACCTGGCCGAAAAACGCCTGATCGCAGCCACCATCGGCAACGTGTTCGAGCACGATGCCCCGGCCATGGTCGAAGCGAACTATCTCGACAAGTTCGGCCGCGCCACGCCCTACCTGCTGTGCGGCGCGCGGATCAGCTGCCGCGGCCGCTATTACCTGTGCGGCATGGGGCTCGATATTTCCGAACGGCGTGCCCAGGAAGACCGCCTGCGCCTGCGCGAACGCGCCCTGCACGCCACCAGCAGCGGCCTGGTCATTTCGCGCTGCGCCGGCAGCGACAATCCGATCGAGTACGCCAACCCGGCCTTCGAGCGCATCACCGGCTACAGCGCCGCAGAAGTGATCGGGCGCGATGCGCGCTTCATGGGCATGCCCGGCATGGACGAGGACGAACGCGCCCAGTTGCGCGCGGCCGTGCGCGAGCGGCGCGAAGTGAACGTGGTGTTCCGCAACCGCCGCCGCAATGGCGAGCTGTTCTGGAACGACCTGACCATCACGCCGGTCAGCGACGGGCGCGGCAAGGTCACCCATTTCATCGGCGTGATCAACGATGTCACGGCCGTCAAGCAGCGCACCGCCCACCTCGAACACGAGGTCAACCACGATGCGCTGACCGGCCTGGCAAACCGCACCCTGCTGTGGGACCGGCTGGAACAGGCGCTGCACATGGCCCAGCGCAACAAGTCGCTGGTGGCCACCGTGCTGATCGACCTCAACGGCTTCAAGCAGATCAACGACTGCCACGGCCACGAGGCGGGCGACCAGGTGCTCAAGATGGTGGCGCAGCGCCTGCAATCGTCGGTGCGCGAGAGCGACACGGTGGCGCGCCTGTCGGGCGACGAGTTCGTGCTGGTGCTGGTCAACCAGCCATCGCTGCGCTACACCCTGCGCATGATCGAGCGCCTGCGGGTGGCCATGTCGCAGCCGGTCAGCTTCGATTCGAACGATATCGCGGTCGGCGGCAGCATCGGCGTGAGCGTGTATCCGCATGATGGCGCCGGCGCGCTCGACCTGGTGCGCGCGGCCGACGTGGCGATGTACCACGCCAAGGCGGCCAGGACGGGCGAGGTGCATTTCTTTTCGGCCGACATGAAGTCGACCACCCAGGCCAAGCAAAAGCTCGAAGACGCCATGCGCGGCGCGCTCGAACGCCACGAAATGTTCCTGCTGTACCAGCCCCATATCTGCCTGCGCCGCGGGCACATCCTTGGCCTGGAAGCGCTGTTGCGCTGGCGCCACCCGGAACTGGGGGTGCTGGCGCCGGCCTCGTTCCTGCCCGAAGCCGAAGAAAGCGGCATGATCGTGGCCATCGGCGACTATGTGCTCGAAGAAGCCTGCCTGCTCATGCAGCGCATGGGCAGCGCCGGGTTTGCCCCGCTGCCGGTGGCGGTCAACGCCTCCAGCCGCGAATTTTCCCAGCCCCATTATGCCGAACACATCGCCGCCATCCTGGCGGCCCACCAGATTGCGCCGTCCCGGCTGGAACTGGAATTGCGCGAAGATAGCCTGAACGCGAATGCGCACCTGAGCGTGGAAGTGGTGTCGCAATTGCGCGACCTGGGCGTGCTGCGCTCGCTCGACGCCTTTGGCGACGGTTCGTCGAACCTGAATTTCTTGCAAAAACTGCCGCTCACGCACGTCAAGCTGGCCAAGGTGGCGGTACACCAGATCACGGCCGACGCGCGCAGCGGCGCGATGGCCAAGGCGCTGATCGACGTCGGCCACGACCTCGGCGCGCGCGTCATCGCCAAGGGGGTCGAAACACGGCTGCAGATGGAGTTTTTACGGGCCAGCCATTGCGACGAGCTGCAGGGCACGTACTTCAGCGCGCCGCTGGCCGAGCATGCCTTGTACGAGATGCTGGTGGCGGCGCCGGCGGCCTGAGGCCCGCCCGCGCCGGGCCCGCGCTCAGCCCTCGCTGGTGATGCGCTGGATCAGTGCGCCCAGCACTTCCTCGGCCAGGTCGTTCGAGACCTGGCAAGTGCCGGCGTTTTCGTGCCCGCCGCCGCCGTATTCGAGCATCAGGGCGCCGATGTGGGTGCGCGAAGTCCGGTTCAGGATCGACTTGCCGGTGGCGAACACGGTGTTCTGGTTTTTCAAGCCCCACAGCACGTGGATCGAGATGTTCGTTTCCGGGAACAGGGCGTAGATGATGAAGCGGTTGCCGGCGTAAATGGTTTCTTCCTGGCGCAGGTCGAGCACGACCAGGTTGCGATGTACCGTGGCGCAGCGCTTGATCTGGTCCTTGCACCTGCTGTTGTGCTCGACGTACAGGTCCATGCGCTCCTTGACGTCGGGCAGCGCCATGATGTCGTCGATATTGTGATTTTTGCAATAATCGATCAAGTCCATCATCAGGGCGTAGTTCGAGATGCGGAAATCGCGGAAGCGCCCCAGCCCGGTACGGGCGTCCATCAGGAAGTTGAGCAAGTCCCAGCCGTGCGGATCGAGCACTTCCTCCTGGTTAAAGCGCGCCGCGTCGCCCTTGTCGACGGCGGCCATCATGTCGTACCAGGCGGCCGGGAAGGCCGAGGCGCCGCCGTAGTAGTCGTACACCACCCGCGCGGCCGAGGGCGCTTCGGGATGGATGATGTGGTTGGCGCGCTCGCCGCTGTTGCGGATCGTTTCGGACGCATGGTGGTCGAACGCCAGGTGGACCCCGGCCACGTACGGCAGGTTGGTGCTGATATCGCCGTCGCCGACCACGATTTTGCCGTCCTGCATATCCTTGGGGTGGACAAACAGGATATCGTCGATCAGGTCCAGGTGTTTGAGCAAGACGGCGCAGACCAGGCCGTCGAAATCGCTACGCGTGATCAAACGGTATTTTTTCACATCGGCAGACATAAGACATCCCCTTGGGCAGGTGGAACAGCGGGCCGGCCGCGACCGGTTCGATCCTTCATCATACCGCGCAACCGGCCGCCGCGGCGCGATCGTCGGCGCTGGCGCGGTGCTGGCGCGACACAGCGCGCCGGCCGGCAGTGCGCCCGGGCCGCGCGCTTTGTTCCCCCGATGATGCAGCCTGTCGCAAAGGCCGCGCAGCGCGGCGGGCGGCGTCCTACAGTGACAACATCTCATCAGTATTGGGCGCCGCGAGGCGCATTTTACGGCGAGCACGGGCGCGCAGCAGTTACACTCCTCGCTACGACAATGTCACGCAATCTCACGCCCTTGTAAACCACGCAGTTTTTAACCAATCTCACGGAACACACTGACCATGGAAGCACGCCGCCCTCCCGAGCAAGCCATCGCGACCGTCCTGGCCTGGCTGCACCGCGCCTTCGACGCCACCGCCACCTGGGTGACCCAGCTATCGTGGTGGAAGTTTTTCCTGTTCGCGGCGCTGGCCCTGATTGCCGCGTCGATCTTGCAGAACGAGCTGTTCTCGGGTGGGGATGTGGTCGAGGTGCGCCAGGAACGCAAGCGCGACAAGCGCGAAGGCAATATCATCTTCGACGACAGCGGCATCAGCTACAGCCCGCCGAAAAAGCGCAGCGCCCCGCCCGAGCCGGCCGAGCCGCCCGAGCCGCCCGAGCCGCCCGAGCCGCCCGAAGCGGCCGAGCCGCCGCAGCCGCCCGAGCCGCCCGAAGCCGGCGCGCATGCGGGCAAATCTGCCGTCCCGAGCGTGCCGGACATGCCATCGGTGCCCTCCGTGCCGGGCGCCGACGGCGAAGTGCGCGTCGCGCTGCCGCCACAAATCGTCGAGGGTTTGTCGAGCGCGATCGAAGCGGCGGTCGAAAATGCCGCCGAAGAAAAAGTGAAGGTGTATCACGGCCAGGCCTCGACCTGGTTCAAGAGTTTCATTTCCTTGCTCGTGCTGGCCCTGTTCGCCACCAAGGCGCTGGTCGGCGGCAAGAAGCGCGCCGAAGCCGAGACCCAGACCGCCAACGCCGCCGCCGAGCGCGAATCGATGCAGCGCCAGCTGTCGGAAGCGCGCATGCAAATGATGCAGGCCCAGGTCGAGCCGCACTTTTTGTTCAATACCCTGGCCTCGGTCGAATACCTGATCGAAACCGACCCGCCGCGCGCCTCGGCCATGCAGCGCAGCCTGATCCAGTACCTGCGCGCGGTGCTGCCGCAGATGCGCGACAACGCCGTGGTCACCAACCTCGGGCGCGAAGCGGACATGGTCAAGGCCTACCTGAGCCTGCTGAAAATGCGGATGGAAGAACGCTTGCAGGTCGACCTGCGCATTCCCGACGGCCTGCGCAGCGCGGCGTTTCCGCCGATGATGCTGCAGTCGATGGTCGAGAACGCCATCAAGCACGGCCTCGAATGCAAGCCGGAAGGCGGCTCCCTGTCCATCGTGGCCGAGGTGGCGCACAACAAGCTGCGCGTGATCGTCAGCGATGACGGGGTTGGCTTCGGCGTATTTCCCAGCGACGGCACCGGGCTGGGCCTGATGACGATCCGCGAACGCCTCAAGCTGCTCCATGGCGACGCCGGCCAGTTGCACATCGCCGCCAACACGCCGGGCGGCGTGATCGCCACCATCGAAGTGCCTTATCAGGTATCGAGGTAATGCACAAGCAAGCGCAGCCGTTGAAAACTGGCCAAGGAATTGATTGATTAAAGCCCGGTTTCATTGAATAATTGGCACTCTTGCCTCTCACCAGAAACGCACCATGCCTACCGCTATTATTGCCGACGACGAAAGACTGATGCGCGACCAGTTGCGCCTGCGCCTGAACCAGGCATGGCCCGAACTGGACATCGTCGGCGAGGCCAAGAATGGCGAGGAAGCGATCGAGCTGGTCAGCCAGCTCAAGCCGGACCTGACCTTCCTCGACATCCGCATGCCGGGCAAGACCGGCATGGAGGCGGCGCGCGCGATCGGCGCCGGCAGCAATATCGTGTTCGTCACCGCCTACGACCAGTACGCGGTCGAAGCGTTCGAGCGCGGCGCGGTCGACTACGTGCTCAAGCCGCCCGAGGCCGAGCGCCTGCAGGTGACCATCGACCGCCTCAAGGCGCGCCTGGCCAAGCCGAAGGAAGCGGTCAACGACAGCGTCACCGCCATGCTCTCGCAGCTGGCCGAAAAAATGGCGGCGCCCAAGCCCACCTACCTGCAATGGATCCAGGCCAGCATCGGCCAGGACTTGCGCATGATTCCGGTCGAGGACATCCTGTTTTTCCGCTCCGACGAAAAATACACCTGCGTCCAGACCGAGCGCTTCGAAGCGCTGATCCGCAAACCGGTGCGCGACCTGGCCGAGGAACTCGATCCGGCCCTGTTCTGGCAGATTCACCGCGCCACCCTGGTCAACGTCAACGCCATCGAAGGGGTCACGCGCGACATCCGCGGGCGCCACCTGGTGCTTATCAAGGGCAAGAGCGACAAGCTCGAAGTGAGCCGCAGTTTCCTGCACCTGTTCAAGCAAATGTAAACCAGCGCCGCGCCTCTCGCGGCGCCTGCTTTCCGTTCCATGCACCATCTTGCGACCCGCCATGACATTCCGTACCCCGCCGCGCACCGCACCGTATTTTGCGCCCCGTTTTGCGCCCGGGTCTGCGCCCCCGCCGGCGTCCGGTTTGTCGCGCCTCAAGGCGCTCGCCAACCCCGCTTTTATAATCAGCCCACGGTCCGCGTCCCGCGGGCCCTTGACGGCAGGCACGCATGGCACAACAGCGTTCTTCCCGCTTCCTGAGCTGGGGTCCGATCATGTTCGTGCTCGGTTTGCTGGGCGGTCACTCCCTCGCGCGCTTGTTCGCGTATAACCGCTGGCCGCGCTTTGCGCGCAGCCACAGCCGCGAGATCATCCAGAACGCGAGCGAAGCGATCATCTCCACCGACGATACGCAGACCATCGTGCTGGCCAACCCATCGGCCGCGGCGATGTTCTCCACCACGGTCGAGCAGATGCAGGGCAGTCCGCTGCAACAGTTCATCGCGCCCCTGCCCACCGTCACCGGCGACGCCGCGCCCGCCTATTTCGGCGACGTGGCCGGCCGCGCCGGCCGCCGCGCCACCGATTACGCCGTCACGGGCGTGCGCGCGAGCGGCGAAACATTCCCGCTCGAAGGCTCCATTTCCAGCATGATCGAGGCCGACCGCACCATCTACACCATCATCCTGCGCGATGTGACGGAGCGCCAGCAGGTACAGGAAAAGCTGTCGCGCTCGCACGCACAGCTGCGCCAGCTGTCCTCGGCCCTGCAAACCGTGCGCGAGGAAGAACGCGCCCACATCGCGCGCGAGCTGCACGACGACCTCGGCCAACTGCTGGCCTCGCTGCGGATGGACCTGAACCTGCTGCAAAAGGAGCCCGACGCCAGCAGCAACGGCCAGCGCCTGATGAATGGCATGGAAGAGAACCTGCTCACGGCGATTACCTCGCTGCGCCGCATCGCCACCAACCTGCGCCCGCGCGCGCTCGACGAAGGCGGCCTGTATTTCGCGCTGCAGGGCTTGCGCGACGAATTCGTCGAACGGCACGGCATCGCCTGCTCGCTGTTCGCCGACGAAGCCGAGCTGCGCCTCGACGACGCCGCCAGCACCGCCATTTTCCGCATCGTCCAGGAAGCGCTGACCAATATCGCGCGCCACGCCGGGGCCAGCAATGTGACCATGTATGTATACCGCATCAACGGCCAGTTGCTGGTCTCGATCCGCGACGACGGGCGCGGCATCCAGGCGGCCGACATGGAAAAAGCCCAGTCGCTCGGCCTGATCGGGATGCGCGAACGGGTGTGGGGAATGAAGGGCGAGATCACCGTCAGCGGCGACGACCCGCCCGGAACCCGGATCGATATCGTGTTGCCCTTGCCCGAAAGTACGCGCGACGAGGCCGCCAACGAGCGCGTCGCCGGCGCACCGGAACGGGTACGCCCGGCACCCCCGCCGGTCGCCTGAGATTTCCCATAGCGCCCGCAACGGCGGGCGATATGCGGCATCGCAGCATTCTCCACGGCCTCCCTGTAGTACACCTGAAGCGTGCATTTGCCGGGTATTGACGCCCGATTGCAGGGCAAAACCAGACTGTCTCATTCTTGCCACATTTCACTTTGTCATGGATTTGACATACGCGGAAGCTATAATTACGTCCGATTAAGAGCATCCCTGGTTAATCGACCCTTATCTGTGCAACTTTTTGGAGATTTATATGCAATGCAAACTGATGGCCGCTGTCCTGGCCGCTGCGATTCCCCTGTGCGCTTCCGCTCAATCGAGCGTCACGATCTACGGTGTTGCCGACGCTGCGCTGGCTAAAGAAGACACGGGCGCTCCAGGCGGAAGCCGTACGGTCGTCAACTCGGGCAACCAGTCGACCAGCCGTATCGGATTCCGTGGCGTTGAAGATCTGGGCAAGGGCCTGAGCGCTGTGTTCAACATCGAAGCTGGCGTCGCACTCGACACCGGCAAGCAAGACGAAGTCATGTTCGGCCGCCGCTCGGTCGTCGGCCTGAAGGGCAACTTCGGTACCGTCATGATCGGTCGCGAGTACACCCCAATCGCTGACGTCGCTAACGCAAGCGATATCAACGGCCAGGGCTTCTACGGCACCAACTTGAATTCCTTCGGCGGTGGTCGTCTGACCCGTCGTATCAGCAACTCGGTCAACTACAAGTCGAACTCGATGGGCGGCGTGATCGTCAGCGCCGGCTACGGCCTGGGCGAAACCGCAACCGGTCCTTCGCAGGATCTGATGGGCCTGGCAGTTGAGTACAAAGCCAACAACATCTACGTCGGCGCTGGTTACCACCAGGTCGAGCGTCTGGCGACGGGCGACGACAAAGAAATGATCTTCGGCGCAGGCTTCACCGCCGGCGCGATCGAAGTGCGCGGTAACTACATGGTTGCCAACCCAACCGGTAAAAACAACAAGTATGAGCAGGCCAATGCTGGCGTGTCGTACACCTTCGGCGACAACAAGATCTACGGTAACCTGCAGCAGAGCAAACTCGAAGGCGGCGCCAAGGGCAATGGCTTCTCGCTGGCTTACTCGTACGCTCTGTCGAAGCGCACCAATGTGTACACCTCGTACGCATCGATCCGCAATAACAACAAAGCAGCCTTCGGCATCTTCTCCGCTGGCGCCCAAGTTACTCCAGATGCACTGAAAGGCCAATCGGGTTCCGATCCTAGCGCTTTCTCGGTCGGCGTTCGTCACTCGTTCTAAATTCACTGACGCGCTTACCCGCGTTGAGCTGAAACAAACAACCCCGCACGCTGCCCCGCAGCCTGCGGGGTTTTTTTATGCCTGATTGCACGTTTGTACGCATTCATGTATATTTGTGCGCATTCATTCCTGTTTGCGTAGACCGATGCCCGCCGATCCCCTCCTCCTGCAGGAACGCCACGCCCTGATCCTGCAACGCCTGCAAAGCGACGGGCGGGTGCTGGCGCCCGACCTGGCCCAGTGGCTGCAAGTGTCCGAAGACACCATCCGGCGCGACCTGCGCGACCTGGCCGCCGCCGGCCTGTGCCAGAAAGTCTACGGCGGCGCCCTGCGCCTGCCGCTGCCGGCCGCGCCGGGCGGCACCCCGGCCCAGCGCCGCAGTGCCCAGGCCGAGCGCAAGGCGCGCCTGGCCGCCGCCGCCGCGCCCTGCCTGGCGCCCGGCAGCGTGCTGTTCATCGATGCCGGCTCGACCAACCTGGCGATCGCGCAGGCGCTGGGCCAGGCGCGCCTGACCGTGATCACCAACGCCCCGGCGATTGCCGCCGCGCTGCTCGACAAGGCGCTGATCGAGCTGATCGTCATTGGCGGACGCATCCATGCCGAGACCGGCGCCAGCATCGGCGCGAGCGCCCTGCGCGACCTGGAACTGATCAGCCCCGACCTGTACATCCTGGGCGCTTGCGGGGTCGATGCCCAGGCCGGCATCAGCGCCATCCATTACGAGGAAGCCGAATTCAAGCGCCGCGTCGCCGCCCTCAGCAAAGCGGTGCTGGTCGCCACCACCAGCGACAAGGTCGGCACCGCCGCGCCGTACGCGGTGCTGGCGGCGTCCAGCCTGACCGATCTGGTCGTCGAGCACGATATCGATGCGCGCCAGTTCGACGCCTTCGCGGCGCGCGGCGTGCGCGTGCGGCGCGCCGCCGCGCCCTGAGCGTCACACTTCTCAAAAGAAACCATGTCAGATACCGGACCGCAACAACGCTTTTCCACCCGCCTCGCCTTCCTTGCCGCCGGCCTGGCCATGTCGGCCTGGCCCCCGCTGGTGCCGCTGGCCAAGCTGCGCCTCGGCCTGGGCGAAGGCCAGCTCGGCTTGCTGCTGCTGTGCCTGGGGGCCGGATCGCTGCTGGCGATGCCGTCGACCAGCTTCATGAGCGCCCGTTTCGGCGAGCGCCCGGTGCTGCTGTGCTCCGGCCTGATCGTCTGCCTGCTGCTGCCCGGCTGCGTGCTGTTTGCCTTCGGCGCGGCCATCGGCACCTTGGACGTGGCGATGAATATCCAGGCGGTCGTGGTGGAAAAGAACAGCGGAGTATCCTTGATGTCGGGCTTTCACGGCTTGTTCAGCGCGGGCGGCTTCCTGGGCGCGGGCACGATGGCGCTGCTGCTAGGGTTGAACGCCACCGCGTCGACCATCGTATTGGCCCTGCTGGTGGCCGCGGTGCTGGCCAGCGCGGCGTCCGGCCTGCTGCGCGAGCGCGACGCGCCCATCTTGGTCATGCCGCACGGCGCCGTGATCCTGACCGGCGGCCTGTGCTTCCTGTGCTTTTTGGCCGAAGGCGCGATCCTCGACTGGAGCGCCGTGCTGCTGACCGACGGGCGCGCCGTCGCCGCCGGCGCCGGCCAGGGCGGGCTCGGCTACGCGGCGCTTGCGATGGCGATGACGCTCGGGCGCCTGACGGGCGACAAGGTGGTGGGCAAACTGGGCGGGCAAGGGGTGCTGTTGCTGGGGGGCTTGTGCGCGGCGGGCGGGTTCTTTTGCACGGTGCTGGCCGCCTCGGTGCCGGGCATGCTGGCCGGCTTCGTGCTGATCGGCCTGGGCGCCTCGAACATCGTGCCGATCCTGTTCACCGCCGCCGGCAGCCAGCGCGCCATGCCGGCCAGCCTGGCGATCGGGGCCATCACCACACTCGGCTATGCGGGCATCCTGGCGGGGCCGGCGGCGATCGGCTTGGTGGCGCATGCGAGCAGCCTGCCCGTCGCGTTTGCCGGGCTCGGCTGTGCAATGCTGCCGATCGCGGCCAGCGCGAAACTGGGCGCGTCGAGCGCGCCCAAGGCGGTACAGTAACTTACTTGAGCCGGCAGGTCAGCAGCCAGTAGTATTCCAGGCGCACGATCTTGATTTCGCGCACCGAGGAAGCGAGCTTCTTGCGCAGCGCGCTGTCGGAGGGATAGGTTTTGGGAATCTCGTAGCGCTCGCCATCGGGCGCGATGCGGATCTGGTAAGTGTTGCCTTCCATATCGGTGCGCGCCACGGTGTCGCTGCTGCCTTCCACATACGCATCGTCCAGCAAGACGATGAACATGTCGTCGCCGACCTTGCTGCGCAGGTGCGCCAGGAACCGTTCCTGCTCTTCGCGCTTGACGTGCGACCACCAGAAGCCGATGAACACGGCCGTGTAGCTGCCGATATCGTCCGGCAGGTTCCAGGCGTCCGCCACCTTGAAGTCGACCTTGTCGCCTGGCAGCGCGCGCAACTTGCCCAGTGCGATCATTTCGGGATTGATATCGGTGGCGACCACCTTGTCGGCCGTGCCGGCGATGACGGCGCTCCAGTAACCGGTGCCGCAGGCCAGTTCCAGCACGGTATGGCCGCGCAGGGTCTCGGCCACGTGGCCGCGCATGGCGGCCAGGTCGTCCTTGCGTTCCGGCCGGTCGTAGATGCGGTCGTGGTTGGATGCGCTCTTGGCGTAAAACTGTGCAGATTGTTCGGTGATCATGTTTTTCTTGAGGTGATGGACTACTACTAAGGCTTTTACAGCTCGTAAGTTTCTTTGGTGCCGCTCATGGCCGACTCGACCAGCTTGCGGTTCAGGGTCGGCGCCAGCAATTCGATGAAAGTATAAATATAGCTGCGCAGATACGCGCCCTGCTTGACGGCCACGCGCGAGATGTTCATGCCGAACAAGTGCCCCACTGGAATGGCGCGCAGGTTCTTGTCGCGCTCGGCGTCGAAGGCCATGCCCGCTATGATACCAATACCCATGCCAAGTTCGACATAGGTTTTGATGACATCGGCGTCTATGGCTTCGAGCAACACGTCCGGTTTGAGCCCGCGCAGCCCGAAAGCGTGGTCGATCTTGCTGCGCCCGGCAAACGCGCCATCGTAGGTAATGAGCGGGTAAGTGGCGATTTCCTCCAGCGACACGGCCTTCGATTTGAGCAAAGGATGGTCGGGCGGCACCACCACCATATGCTCCCATTGATAACAAGGCAAGGTGATCAATCCATCAATGCCGGCGATCGACTCGGTGGCAATGGCCAGGTCGGCCTGGTCGCGCTGGACCATCTCGGCGATCTGGCGGGGGTTGCCTTGCAGCAGGGACAAGCGTACCTTGGGGTACTTGAGCATGAAGGCCTGCACCACTTTCGGCAAGGTATAGCGCGCCTGGGTATGGGTGGTGGCAATGGTGAAGCTGCCGCTGTCCTGGGCCGCGTACTCCTTGCCGATGCGCTTGAGGCTATCGATTTCCTGCATGATCAGCTCGACGGACTCCAGCACCAGCCGGCCGGGCTCGGTCAACCCCCGGATGCGCTTGCCATGGCGGGTGAAAATGTCAACACCGAGCTCTTCTTCAAGCTCGATAATGGCTTTCGACACCCCGGGCTGGGACGTGAACAAGGCCTTGGCCGCATCGGTCAGGTTGTAATTCTGCCGCACGGCTTCACGGACGAAGCGTAGTTGATGAAGGTTCATTGCTGTTCTCGCAGGCCGGAAAATACTCAAAATAAATATCTACCAGCATTTTATAAGAATGCTTATGCCGGATACGCATATAAGCAAATAAATTCTTAGTCCTTTGGAATAAAGGATGAGTTTATTACTATTGAGGCTAGTTTGGGGACAGTCTCATGGCGAGGCCCCCGGAACATGCCCAACAGGGCCCAAAACATCAGGATGACATATGTACCGTTACGACCAATACGACCACCTCATCGTCAGGGAACGCATCGCGCAATACCGCAGCCAGGTGGAGCGCCGCATCAACGATGAGCTGACCGAAGCCGAATTTGTGCCGCTGCGCCTGCAGAACGGCCTGTACATGCAGCGCCACGCCTACATGCTGCGCATCGCGGTGCCGTACGGCCTGCTGTCGTCAAGCCAGATGCGCATGTTCGGCCACATCGCGCGCAAGTACGACCGCGGCTACGGCCACTTCACGACGCGCCAGAACATCCAGTTCAACTGGATCGAGCTCGAACAGACGCCCGACATCCTGCTTGATCTGGCCTCGGTCGAGATGCACGCCATCCAGACCTCGGGCAACTGCATCCGCAACATCACGTCCGACGAATACGCCGGCGTGGCGGCGGACGAAATCATCGATCCGCGCCCGTACGCCGAAGTGCTGCGCCAGTGGAGCACCTTCCACCCCGAATTCGCCGCCCTGCCGCGCAAGTTCAAGGTGGCGATCAACGGCGCCGTGGAAGACCGCGCCGCCATCGCGGTGCATGACATCGGCCTGACCGTGGTGCGCAGCGACGACGGCGAGATCGGCTTCAAGGTCATGGTCGGCGGCGGCATGGGCCGCACCCCGATCCTGGGCAGCGTGGTGCGCGCGTTCCTGCCGTGGCGTCACATGCTGACCTACATCGAAGCGGTCATGCGCGTCTATAACAGCTACGGCCGGCGCGACAACAAGTACAAGGCGCGCATCAAGATCCTGTTGAAAGCCATGGGCGCCGAAGAATTCACGCGCCAGGTCGAGGCAGAATGGGCCGACCTGAAAGACAGCGCATCGACCCTGACCGACGAAGAGATGGCGCGCGTGGCGGCCTACTTCACGCCGCCGCCGTACGACACCCTGGCCAACATCGACGTGCGGGCCGAGCATGCCGACAACAAGGCCTTCGGCAACTGGCTGACCCGTAACGTCAAGCCGCACAAGACACCAGGCTACGCCATCGTGCTGCTGTCGCTCAAAAAAACCGGCGTGCCGCCGGGCGACGCCACCGCGACCCAGATCGACTTCGTGGCCGACCTGGCGGAGCGCTACAGCTTCGGCGAACTGCGCGTGACGCACGAGCAGAACCTGGTGCTGGCCGACGTCAAGCAATCGGCCCTGTTCGCGCTGTGGCAGGAAGCCAAGGCGCACGGCCTGGCCACGCCGAACATCGGCCTGTTGACCGACATTATCTGCTGCCCCGGCGGCGACTTCTGCTCGCTGGCCAACGCCAAGTCGATCCCGATCGCCGCCGCCATCGCGGAGCGTTTCGACGACATCGACTACCAGCACGACATCGGCGAGATCGAACTCAATATCTCGGGCTGCATCAACGCCTGCGGCCACCACCACGTCGGCTCGATCGGCGTGCTCGGTGTGGACAAGGATGGCAGCGAGTGGTACCAGGTCTCGATCGGCGGCGCGCAGGGTAACAACGCGGCCATCGGCAAGATCATCGGACCGTCCTTCTCGGCGCTGCAAATGCCCGAAGTGATCGACCGCCTGCTGCAGGTGTACGTGCGCGAGCGCCACGAAGACGAAAAATTCGTGGACACCGCCCAGCGCCTGGGCGTCGCCCCGTTCAAGGAACATGTGTATGCCACGCCGATCAAGGCGGGCGAACTGGTTGGAGAAGACCACTATGCTTGAGTCGCACAAAGAAATCATCAAACAGCGCGCGGTCGTCGCCGACGACTGGAGCGTGCTGCGCCTGGCCGCCGCCGACCCAGATGCCGGCGTCGCCGCCGACGCGCCGGATGCGGTCGTGGTCCCGCAAGGCAAAGTCATCGTGCCGCTGGCGGTATGGCAGGCGCAGCGCGCAACGCTGGCCTCCCGCACCGAGATCGGCGTGTGGCTGGCGCCCGACGAACGTGCCGAAGCGCTCAAGGGTGAGCTGGACAAGTTTGCGCTGGTCGCCATCGACTTCCCCAAGTTCACCGATGGCCGCGGCTACTCGACCGCCTTCAACCTGCGCATGCGCATGGACTATCAAGGCGAACTGCGCGCCATCGGCGACGTGCTGCGCGACCAGCTGTTCCAGATGCAGCGCTGCGGCTTCGACGCCTTTGCCACGCGCCCGGACCGGAATATCCACGACGCGCTCAAGGGCTTGACCGATTTTTCCGAGGTGTACCAGGCCTCGGTCGACGTCAAGGCGCCGCTGTTCCGCCGCCACGAACGCGACGTGCGCATCGACAGCACCGACGTCGGCTACGGCATCTGAGGCCAATCATGACCGATATTTCAGCCCTCATCGCCAGCACCCGCGCCACCCTGGAGCGCATCGCCGCCGAGTATTCGCCGGCGGTATTCGCCTCCAGCCTGGCCGCCGAAGACATGGTCCTGACCGACTTGATCCTCAAGGCCAAGCTGCCGATCGGGATTTTCTCGCTCGAAACCGGCCGCCTGCATCCGGAAACGCTGGCGGTGCTGGCCCAGGTCAAGGATACCTACGGCTACGACATCGCGCTGTTCAAGCCGCAGCCGGAAGCGGTGGACGCGTATGTGTCGCAGCACGGCCTGAACGCCTTTTACGAGAGCGTGGACATGCGCCGCGAGTGCTGCCGCATCCGCAAGGTCGAACCACTGGGGCGCGCCCTGGCCGGCAACAAGGCCTGGGTAACCGGGCAGCGCCGCGCGCAATCGAGCACCCGCGCGCAGCTCGACATCCAGGAAGACGACGCCGCCCACGGCATGGTCAAGTTCAATCCGCTGGCCGATTGGTCGGAGACCGACGTCTGGAACTACATCCGCGACAACGGCGTGCCATACAACGCGCTGCACGACCAGGGCTTTCCCTCGATCGGCTGCGCGCCCTGCACGCGCGCGGTGCAGCCGGGCGAAGACGTGCGCGCCGGCCGCTGGTGGTGGGAAAATCCGGACTCCAAGGAATGCGGCCTGCACATGGTCGATGGAAAACTGATTCGCATTAAATCCGTGGCCGCTTGAGGCTCACCCCTCAGCCACCATAAAAACAAAGGCCCTAGCCACCATGACTACACTGACCGACACCCCGCGCGTACTGACCGACGTCAATGCGCGCCACCTCGATGCGCTCGAATCGGAAGCGATCCACATCCTGCGTGAAGTCGCCGCCGAATGCGCCAACCCCGCCCTGCTGTTCTCGGGCGGGAAGGACTCGGTCGTGCTGCTGCGCCTCGCCGAAAAAGCCTTCCGGCCGGGTAAATTCCCGTTCCCGCTGGTGCATATCGACACCGGCCACAATTTCGCCGAAGTGATCACCTTCCGCGACGCCCGCGTGGCCGAACTTGGTGAACGCCTGATCGTCGGCTCGGTCGAAGATTCGATCAAGCGCGGCACCGTGCGCCTGCGTAATCCGCTGACCGATTCACGCAACGCAGCGCAAGCGGTCACCCTGCTCGAGACCATCGCCGAACACAAATTCGACGCGTGCATCGGCGGCGCGCGGCGCGACGAAGAAAAAGCGCGCGCCAAGGAACGCATCTTCTCCTTCCGCGACGAATTCGGCCAGTGGGACCCGAAAGGCCAGCGCCCGGAACTGTGGGACCTGTATAACACCCGCGTACACCCGGGCGAAAACATGCGCGTGTTCCCGATCTCGAACTGGACCGAACTCGATGTATGGCTCTACATCCAGCGCGAAAAACTGGCCCTGCCGCCGATCTACTTCGCGCACGAACGCCAGGTCATCCCGCGCAATGGCTTGCTGGTGCCGCTGACCGACCTGACCCCGGCGCGCGATGGCGAAACCGTCGAAACCCAGGTGGTGCGCTTTCGCACCGTGGGCGACATTTCATGCACCTGCCCCGTTTCGTCGGATGCCTCGACGGTCGAAGCGATCATCGCCGAAACCGCCATCACCCAGATCACCGAACGCGGCGCCACCCGGATGGACGACCAGACCTCCGAAGCCTCGATGGAAAAACGCAAGAAAGCAGGATACTTCTGATGAACGCCCGCATTGACAATCATAACGACGCCCCGACCGAACGCGGTCTGCTGCGCTTCATCACCGCCGGTTCCGTCGATGACGGCAAAAGCACCCTGATCGGGCGCCTGCTGTTCGACAGCAAAGGCATCTTCGCCGACCAGCTGGACGCCATGTCGCGCTCGAAGCACAAGCGCACCGTGGGCGACGCGGTCGACCTGTCCTTGCTGACCGACGGCCTGGAAGCCGAACGCGAACAGGGCATCACCATCGACGTGGCCTACCGCTACTTCGCCACGCCCAAGCGCAAGTTCATCATCGCCGACACCCCGGGCCACGAGCAGTACACGCGCAATATGGTCACCGGCGCCTCGACCGCCGACGCGGTGATCATCCTGATCGACGTGTCCAAGGTCAAGCTGCGCGAAGACGGCGGCGTGGACCTGCTGATCCAGACCAAGCGCCATTCGACCATCGCCCACCTGCTGCAGATCGAACACGTGGTCGTCGCGGTCAACAAGATGGACCTGGTGAACTACGACCAGACGGTGTACGACCGCATCGTCAAGGCCTACCAGGAGTTCGCCGCGACCCTGGGCTTGACGGACATCACGCCGATTCCGCTGTCCGCCCTGACCGGCGACAACGTGGTCGAGCCGAGCGAAAAAATGAGCTGGTACCAGGGTCCGACCCTGATCTCGCTGCTCGAGTCGCTCTCGGTCTACGACGAATCGCACGCGGCGCCGTTCCGCTTCCCGGTGCAGCTGGTGGCCCGTCACAACGGCCACGAAGCGAATGACTTCCGCGGCTACATGGGCCGCATCGAAGCGGGCATGGTCAAGGTGGGCGACAAGCTGGTGGTGCAGCCGTCGGGCCAGAGCGCCACCGTCAAGGATATCCTGACCCTGGAAGGCTCGCACCAGTCGGCCGTGGTGGGCCAGTCGATTACCTTGCTGCTCAATGAATACCTCGACATCTCGCGCGGCGACCTGCTGGCCGGCGCCGACCAGCCGGCTACCCTGCTCAAGACGCTCAAGGCGGACGTGTGCTGGATGTCGGACGAGCCGCTCGACATGCGCCGCAAGTACTGGATCAAGCATGGCACCAAGCAGACCTCGGCCAAGATCACCGGCGTCGACACCCTGCTCGACATCAATACGCAGCAGCGCCACGCGGCCGATGGCCTGAAGCTGAACGACATCGCGCGCATCGGCCTGACCGTGCAGCAGCCGCTCGCGGCCGACGCTTATGCCGACATCCGCGCAACGGGCGCCTTCATTTTGATCGATGAAGTTACTCACCAGACGGTTGCCGCTGGTATGATCCGGCTGGACGCATAATCAGTCAGCAATCAGCAGTCAGCGCCAGCTCTGGAAGCCAGCAAAGGGAACACTTTATGTCAGCACTCGGAAAAGTCTATCTGATCGGCGCCGGACCCGGCGCCCAGGACCTCATCACCCTGCGCGGCGCGCGCCTGCTGGAGCAGGCCGACGTGGTGCTGCACGATGCCCTGGTGACCGACGCGATGCTGGCACTGTGTCCGCAGGCGAAGAAGATCGCGGTGGGCAAGCGTTGCGGCCAGTTGTCGACGGCGCAAGCCTTCATCAACAAGCAACTGGTCGACAGCGCGCATAAATACGCGCTGGTGGTGCGCCTGAAAGGGGGCGATCCGATGCTGTTCGGGCGTGCCGATGAAGAATTGCGCGCGCTGGAAGAAGCGGGCATCGAGGTCGAAGTCGTGCCGGGCATTACCACGGCGGTGGCGGCGGCGGCGGCGACCAAGCAGCCCTTGACCAAGCGCGGGGTGGCGCGCAGCGTGGCGTTTTTCACGTCCAGTACCGCGTCCGAACTCGATGGCCAGACCGTCATTCCCGATACCGACACCCTGGTGCAGTACATGGGCGGGCGCGAGGCGATCGTGACGGCCCAGCGCCTGCTGGACCAGGGCCGCAGGCCGGATACGCCGGTGGTGGTGATTGAAAATTGCAGCCGCCCGGAACAGCGCATCATGCGCCTGACCCTGGCAACCCTGGCGCATGGCCTGGGGCCGGCGCATGGCCCGGTGCTGGTGATGCTGGGCGACGCCATGGCGCTGCGCGAGAGCCAGCCGGTCGATACCGCGCAAGGCGGCGATAGCCTGGACGCAGCGCAGGATGGCGCGCAACTAAGCGCGTGAGCGCTTGCAGGCGGGCGCCTGTTGCGCGCATCCCTGCGGTTCGAGCGCGTCGATTTCCCATTGCAGCTTGTCGGCTACGGCATAGGTTTTTTCGGCGATGGCCGACAGGCGGTTGAACGCGCGCTGCAAGCGCGGCGAGCGCGCTGGCCCGCTCAGCGAATACAGCTGGCTGCGCACTGTGCGGATATCTTCCTTCAATGCCTTGAGCGCTTCGCGCAGGCTGGCGTCGGCGTCGAGCGGTTGGTCGAGGCCCTCGTGCATGCGCTTGCGCAGCATGTCGATCTTGTATCCCATTCCCGCGAGGCGGTCGGCCAGGCGGTCGAGGCGCATGGCGGCGCGACGTTCGTTACCCAGTGCGATGAGTGAATTGCGGCCGTGCCGGGCGAGCAGGGAGACTTCGCGGAGCAGCAGCTTCAGGACTGAACTGAGCATGATGGATGCCGGAGAGAGTAAGGAAGTCAAGAAATTCTGAGCGCAAACGCCAGTCCAGTCAAACCCTGCACACGCTGGTAACTGATCCAGAACAAACCAACTGCGAATTCCCTCTCTCCGTCGTTCCCGCGCCAAGGCGGCCTTCGGCGGGAACGACGGGGACGGTGGTGCTTATAGTTTCAGCGCCTTCGCCACATCCGCCCAACTCACATACTTGAAGTTCTGCGGCCCATCCGGCAGGCGCTTGTAGCCATCCTGAATCACCAGCATGCCCTGCGCATACGGGCCGCCCAGGTTCTTCGATGTCACGTCGAGTCCATCGGTGTCCGACGTGCCATCGATTCCTTCGGCCAGGTTGAACCCCACCTTGAAGCGCCCGCGCACCCTGTACGGCGCTTGCGCATCGAGCACCACATAACTGCTGTCCCCCTGGCTCGATACAATCAGGTAAGCCCCCTTCGCGCCCTCGTACATCGCCATCCCCTCCACATCGGCGTGCAGGTCGCGTCCCACGCCGAGCACCAACTTGCGCGTGGAAGGCTGATCGGCGCGCGCCGCCAGGGTCCACACGCCGCGCTTTTCCTCACCGATGAACAAACGCTCGTTGCGGTCGTCGGCGACACAGCCTTCCGGCTGGCTGTCCACCTTGAACTCGCGCGCCAGCGCGGCTCTCCACGCCTCGCCGCCGCGCGTGATGCGGAACTGGCGGAACGCCCCGCCCTTGTCGTTGACGATCACCTCCAGAGCACCGCTGCGCGGCTGGAACAGGCAGATCCCGTACACCTCCGGGAAACCGGTCGCAAAGCGGGTCAGCTCGGCCACCGTGCCGTCCGCATCGAAACCGAACAGCACCACGCTGTTGTCGTCGCGCTGGCTGGCCACGGCCAGGTCGAGCACCTTGCCATCCATGTTCACGCCCTGGCGCAGGTCGACGTTATTCAAGCGGCCCACATCGAGGAACTGCTGCTGCCTGCCCTGCAGGTCGTACACCATCAGGCCCTGCTTCTTGTTCGTGCCCAGCACGCGCGAACGGGTCGGGTCCTGCGGATGGACCCAGATCGCAGGATCGTCCGCCACGTCGCCCAGGCGCGCCACGGGCATGGTCTGCGCACGCGGCTCGACCACCACCGCCGGTGACGCCGCCGGCCCCGCCGGCAGGCGCGCACCGGCCTTGAGCAGGGTGCGCGCCGGCATCGCCTCGCTGTTGGCCTCATAGGCCCAGGTGCCGACGCCCTTCTCATTCGCATACAGGGTGTGCCGCGCATCGTCCACCTTGCACTGGCCGGCATCGAGCGGCATGCTCAGTTTGCGCACCAGCTGCGGCGTGGCGCCGTGCATCAGCCACTGCTCCGCCTGGCCATCCTTGGCCGCCACGAACAGGAAGTCCAGTCCCTGCTGGTCGCGGAACAGGCACAAGCCCTCCACCCCGAACGGCTGCTGCGGCAAAGGCGCCAGGCGCGCCAGCTCGCCGCGCCCTGCATCGACCCGGATCGGCAGCGCGTGCTGGGTATCGGCATCGAGCACCACGGCGATGCCGCTGCCGTTGGTGGTGCGCGCGTCGAGCTGCTTGGCGCGCATCGGCAGGCGCGCCAGCTCCTTGCCGGCGGCGTCGGTCAGCTGCAAGGCGTGCTTGTCGAGCGAGAGCCAGCCGCCGCCATCGAGCGCGATGCGGTCGGCGCCATGCGCCGCGGCGCCGGCAAAGAGGCACAGCGAAGCGGCTGCGCGGAGTAGGTGTTTGTGCATGGTCATATCAGAAAAAATTCGCTTTCAGGCTCAATTTGAACGTGCGGCCGTACTGCTCGTACTGGACGTTGTATGGTTTGCTGCCCTGGTACACATAATAGGTTTCATTATTCAGGTTGATGCCCTCGAAGACCAGCTGCACACGCTTGTTGATCTGGTAGCCGAGCGAAAAATCGACCTGGCGCTGGGCGTCGACGTAGCGGTCCTGCGAGGCGTCGAGCAGGTCGCCGCCGACTTCGAGCAGGTAGGCCGACTTGTGATTGAGCGCCAGGCGCGTGCTCACAGGGCCGCTCTCGTACCCGAGCATCAGGTTGACGATCCGCTTCGATTGTCCCGGCAGGCGGATATCGCGCGTCAACCGGCCGCCGCTGGCCTTGTCGAAGCGGCCGATGCTGGCCTTGGCATCGTTAAAACTGGCGTTGGCGCCGACGATCATCCCGTTCCACGGCGCCGGCAGCATGCGCAGCGACTGCGAATACGACAGTTCGACGCCACGCACGCGCGCCTTGTCGCCGTTGGCGTAGCTGGTGGCGGTGGTGTAGCCGGCCCATGCCCCGCTGCCCGCCAGGTCGGTGGTGTAGGTGAAGTTCTTGATATTCTTCGAATACACGTAGGCCGACATGGCGCCGTCCGCGCCGAGCATGCGCTCGATCCCGAGGTCGACGTTGGCCGCCTTCAGCGGTTTCAAGTCCGGGTTGCCGATCACCGCTTCGGTATTGCTGGCCAGGCTGACGCCCGGCGCCAGTTGGCTGAAGTTGGCGCGCACGACGGCGTTGGTCCAGGCGGCGCGCACGCTGGTGTCTTTGTCGATATCGAAGCGCGCCTGCAGGTTGGGCAGCCAGTTCGCATAACCGCTGCTGCGCGACACAGACTGCAAGCCATTGGCCGACACCTGCTGCCCGCGCGCCGCGAAGCTGGTGCGCTCGTGGCGCACGCCGGCCAGCAAGCGCCAGTTGCCGATATCGGCGCCGGCCTGCACGTAGGCGCTGTCGATATCTTCGTCCATCGAAAAATCGTTCAGGCTCGATTCCGACAGCAGGCGCGCGCCGGCGCGGTCCAAGCCCGCCACGCGCGCGCGCACCAGCGCCGGGTCGAGGCCAGGCCCGAGGTTGGCGAACGGGTAGTCCAATGCACCCTGGGTAAAGCCGCTCATCGACACACTGCCGGCGCCCCAGTAATTGCCGCTGCCTGCCTTGTTGCTGGTGTAGCCCCACTGCTCGGTGTCGTTATCCTTGGTGCGGCGGCTGGCCTTGACGCCGCCCTTGACGTCGGCGGCGGCGTCGCCCAGCGCCAGGCGGCGGCTCAGGTCCAGCTTCAGGTGGCGCTCGGCGTCACGACTGTCGCGCGCCTGCAGGGTGATGCCCTGCAGGTTGTAGCCGGCCGGGTCGACCAGGCTGGCGGGACCTGTCAGGGCGGGCGCCTCTGTGCCGGAAAACCGCAGGCCGGCCACGTTGGCGCTGGCGCGAAAGCGCCCATCGTTGATGCTCTCCGGCGTGTCTTCGGTGGCGCGACTGGCGCCGCCCGATGCGGCCAGTTTCCAGTCGCCGGCGCGGAGACCGCCGCCGATGACGGCGGAGCCGATCTGCTGCGTGTATTTGCGCTGGCGCAGGCGGCGTTCGGCGCGCGCGGTAAAGGGCGTGTCGGGCGAGGCGCCGCCGCCGGCGATATTGCTGACCGAGAGGCGATCGCGCACTTCATCGTCCGAAAAGCGGCTCAGAAAAGTGCGCAGATACAGCGACTGGCCGGCCTGCGGACGATAATCGACGTTGAGCGCCAGCGCATTGCGCTCGCGCTGCGGCAGGTAGTCGCGCAGTTCGAGGCCGGACAGCTTGCCCTTGTTCCAGGCGCCGCCGGTTTCCACATTATCGGATCCGAACTTGCGGCGCTCGCCGCTGATGCCGGCCGCCACGCCGAGTTTGCCGTCCAAAAAGCGCGCCGCCCACAAGGCGCCGGCGTTCGGGCTGGTCTTGCCGGTGTTCTGGTCGCGGCTCGCTCCCGCCTGGAACGACAGCGCTGTGCCGGGCAAGTCGAAGGCCGACAGCGACTTGACGTCGACCGAGCCGCCGAGCGAATTGGCATCCTGGTCGGGCATCAGGGTCTTGGACACTTCCAGCGAGCGAATCAGGCCGGCCGGCAGCACGTCGAGGGCGACCGCGCGGCGACCCGCTTCGGGCGACGGCACCGCAGCGCCGTTGATGGTGACGGCGTTGTAATCGGGGCCCATGCCGCGCACCACGATGTAGCGGCCTTCGCCCTGGTCGCGCTGCACCGCCACGCCGGGCAGGCGGGCCAGCGCCTCGGCGGCGTTTTTGTCCGGCAGGCCGCCGATATCGTCGCTGCTGATGACGCTGACGATGTTGTCGGCCTTCTGCTGGGCCGCCAGCGCGCGCTTCATGCTCGAACGCTGGCCGGCGATGACGACGGTATCAAGCGCGATCGCGCTCGCTTCGCTGGCGCCGGCGCCGGCGACGTTGTCCGTCGCGTGGGCGACGCCGCCGCACAATTGCAGGATGCCGAAGGCAATGAGGGACAGGCGCGGAAGACTGCCCGCCGCTGCGCGCCGACGCTGTTGTTGTTTGTCGCTGTTCATAGGTTCGCCGTTGGATGGGTAAAAAACAGGGCGAAGTCTAGAGAGCGAATATGTCCATCTCGTGACAAGCGGTCCGCTGCCGCAGGCGATACAGCGCTTTTCGGCAGCCGGTGAGCTGAAATGCCCCTCCCCCCGCCGGTGTCAGGTCTGACATTCGGACACGAGCTGATCCAGACCGCCGGTGTCAGGTCTGACATTCGAGCCGCCGGTGTCAGGTCTGACATTCGGACACGAGCTGATCCGCAGGGACAATCCAGCAGCTATCTACAGCCGGGGCCGTGTCCGAATGTCAGACCTGACACCGGGGGCCGGGGGGGCGCTACGGCCGGGGCCGTGTCCGAATGTCAGACCTGACCCCGGGGGGGCGGAGGCGGCAGCGGGGGCGCCGGGTTGATGAGCCGATCGGACTGGCCCCGCTGCGCTGTTTGCACCCCCGCCTGTCATCGTCCTGTCACGCGCGCGGGCTAGTATCGGCCCGTATCACCCTCATGCAAGGCTTTGGCCTTTCGCCCATGCTCCACTCACACCGCACTGCGCTCGCCCTGGCCTCGCTGGCCCTTCTCGCCTGCTGCTTCCTGTATGCGTTCGCCGGCGTGCCCAAGCCGCCGGCCGACTGGAAGTGGATCGATATCGCCAGCGAGGCGAGCATCGCGCTCATGGCCGGCGTGTGGTTCGTGCTGGTATTGAGCTCGCGCCCGCCCGGCCGCGTCACCGCGCTGCTGGCCGCCGGCCTGGCCGGCCTGATGCTGGGCGCCTGCGCCGACTGCCTCGACGAATTCTTCAGCGTCCCCAAGGGCCAGTTGTGGAACCACGTGATCGAGAGCGGCCTGACCCTGGCCGGCATGGCCGCCCTCACCTGCGGCCTGCTCGACTGGCGACGCGAACAGTTCATGCTCAACGAGCACCTGCACAAGCGCGAACGCCTGTTCCGCGACCACCGCTCGTTCGATCCGCTCACGCAAGTAGGCGACGCCGACTACCTGCGCGCGCAACTGCGCATCGAGCACGAACGCGGCACCGGCCCGGATTGCTGCCTGCTGATGGTCGATATCGACAGCTTCCACCTGATTAACCGCGCCCACGGCCAGCGCGAAGGCGACCGCCTGCTGCAGGCGGTCACCCATACCCTGCTGCTCAACCTGCGCCGCACCGACCTGCTGTGCCGCTATGCGGGCGACCGCTTCGCGATCCTGCTGCCGGCCACCGATGGCGACAGCGCGCGCGCCCTGGCCGAGCAGTTGCGGCGCGCCGTCGCGACCTTGCGCCATCACCCCCACGGCAGCGGCGAGGCGCTGCAGGTGACGGTGCGCTACGCGGTGCGCCATGTCGATATCGAGCCGCGCCAGCTGCTCAAGGAAATCAACCGCGCGCTGGAACGGCGCATGCCGCAGCCGGCGCCGGCCGCGGACGACGCCAGCAGCTTCGCCGCGCCCGCGTGAGCCGCTTGTGAGCCGCCTTCTGCAAGCGGGCGACGCCTGCATCGTGGCGCAGCACCAGCCGGCGCTGGTGCTGGACTACGCACGGTCGCGCGAGCTGGCGCCACGCGCCATCCTGGCCGGCAGCGGCATGGACGACCTGCAGGCGCCGCACGCGCAGCAAGCGATTACCCCCACCGAATACCTGCAACTGCTGGCCAACGTGGCGGCCGGCCTGACAAGCGCGGAGACCAGTTTCATGCTGGGCCAGCAGATGCTGCCCGGGCATTTCGGGGCCTTGAGCCACGCGCTGATGCAGGCCCACAGCCTGCGCGAGGCAATCGCCCTGCTGGTGCGCTTCCAGATGCAGCTGTGCCCCTTGCTGGCGCCGCGTTTTCGCGAGGAAGGCGCTCTCGCCGTGCTGTACTGGACCGACAGTTTCGGCGCCGGCGCGCAGCGCGGCTTCCTGGTGGAGATGCATATGACCGCCATGACCGCCATGTGCCGCTGGCTGGGCGGCGAGCGCCTGCCGTGGCGCTACTGCTTCAACCGCACCCCGCCGCGCTACACCGAGCAGCACGAGGTGCACCTGGGCGAGCAGCTGCGCTTTCACTGTCACCTCGACGCCATGCTGATCGACGCGGCCTGGCTCGACCGCCCGTGGCCGCGCGCCAACGCGATGGCGGCGGCGGTGGCGCGGCGCGGCGTCGACGCGGCCCACGCCGGCGGCCAGCGCAGCCTGCTGTGCGCCCTCTACGATTATCTGCTGGAGCACATCGGCAGCGCGCCGACCCTGGAACAGTGCGCGATCCAGTTCGGCGTCAGCCCGGCTACCCTGAAACGCCACCTGGCGCGCCACGGCAGCCACTTCCAGGCCGAACTCGACCAGGTGCGCGCCCACGTCGCCCTGCACCTGTTCCACGGCGGGCGCCACGACAACGACGCGGTCGCGCGCCATCTGGGATTTCATGACGCAAACAACTTCCGCAGGTCGTTCAAACGCTGGACCGGCATGACCCCCATGCTGTTAAGACAAAGCCTTCAAGCTTATCGCTTGCAATCGGGAGACACATCGGCCATAATCTAAATGAGAATTGTTCTCATCCACTGAAAGGCAGCGATGAATACCACCCAACAACCCGTGCGCGCGATCCCGGCGCCTGTCGCACCTGCGCTTCCGCTGCGCGTCAACAGCCAGGAACTGCTGCGTCAGGGCAAGTCGATTCAGATCGAACATGACGGCAAAATCTACGAATTGCGGGTCACCCGGCTGGGCAAGCTGATCCTGACCGCCTGATCCATCAACCCCCAGCCAGCCAGCGTTGCACCCGCCAGCCAGCCTCCCCCCTTTTTAACAGGAGCAACGCATGGCTATCGCTATCGATATGGCAGGACCCGCAGTTACCGCACCGGCCGGCGCGCCGCCCCAGCCCGAACTGCTGGTCTCAGCCGCGCTGCACCTGATGTCGCATTACAGCGCCAATGCCGCGCAGGCCGGGCCGTGCCTGAAGCTGGCGTCGGTGATCGAGCGCCATTTGAAAGCGCTGGCCAGCCATGGCGACTTGAATCCCGTGCTGCGCGCAACCTGCCAGCAGTTGTCGGAACAGTGGGCGGCGGTGGTCGACCAGGCGCTTCCGCGCCCGTCGCGCCCGACCCTGTTCAAGCGCTTCGTGGGCGCGGCGCGCCCGGAGACGCGCTAAGGCGGCTGCCCAAAGCGCGCGCTCGCCGCGCCGCGGCCGAACGGCGTGGCGCTCAGTTATACGCTTTGCTTCTGAACAGGCCGAAAACAGCCACGCCCCGCTCAAAGTCAGCGCGATATAGAAGAGATAACCCATCCAGCCAAAGCCTTTGTACTTCTTTGCCGGCAGCCTGAGGGTATGCGGATCGTCGCGCAGATATTCAATCTTGATGCGCTCGCCGTTGCCGATTTGCTCCAGCAGCTCTTTGCTGATCGGCCATTTAGCCACCGCCACCCGCGTGCTGGCGGCGGATGCAATTCCACGGCCTCATCCTGCCAAATAGCAACTGAAAACGTTTTCAAAGTCGCCTGGCCTGTGTACACTCTGGCCGGCTGTTTCTATCGAGGGTTGTTCCAGTTATGGTAATCTCGCGGTGACAGCCGCTCCGCACCCTACCAGGACCCATCCCTTGACCGACCACGACAACGCTGCCCCACCCTCCACCCTGATCGACGTCGCGCGTCACGCGGGCGTCTCGCCCAGCACCGTATCGCGCATCCTGAACGGCACCGCCAAAGTCTCGGACGACAAGCGCGCCGCCGTGATGGCCGCGATCGAGAAAATGCATTTCGCGCCGAACCAGATGGCGCAGGGCCTCAAGAAGGGGCGCTCGATGACCATCGGGATCGTGGTGCAGGATATTTCAAGCCCGTTTTTCGACGAGACCCTGCGCGGTGTCGACGATGGCTTGAAGGGCACCGGTTACGCCTCGGTGATCGTCTCCGGCCACTGGAATGCGGTCGAGGAAACGGAGCGCATCCGCCTCCTGCTGGCGCGCAAGGTCGACGGCATCATCCTGCTGGCCGGGCACCTCGAAGACGACACCATTTTGCAGTTTGCGAATCATCGTCCGATCGTCTCCACCGGGCGCGACCTGCGCACCAAGAGCGCGCTCGGGTTCAAGCTCGATAATGAAAACGGCGCCTTCATGGCGGTGCGCCACCTGGTCGAACTGGGCCACCGCCGCATCGCCTTCGTTACCGGCCCGTCGCATCACCGCGATGCCGACGAGCGCCTGGTTGGCTACAAGCGCGCGCTGGCCGAATCCGATCTTGAGTATGACGACAAGCTGGTGGTGGGCGGCGACTTCCACGAGTCCGGCGGCCTGTTGGCGGTGAACCACCTGTTCGAGACCAACCAGCAGTTCACGGCGGTGTTCGCGGCCAATGACCTGAGCGCGTACGGGGTCAGGTTATGCCTGTACCGCAAGGGCATCCGGGTGCCGGACGATATTTCCCTGGTCGGCTTCGATGACTTGCCGGGGTCGTCGTACACCACGCCGCCGCTGACCACGATCCGCCAGCCCTTGTACGACATGGGCCGCATCGCCACCAACGCGCTGCTGGCGCTGATCAACGGCGAACCGGTGATGGCGCAGATTCCGCCGCTCGAACTGGTGGTGCGCGAGACCACGCGCCGGGTGCGTTAAGAACGCCTTACAGCTGCGCCACGCAGAAGTCGGTCATCGCGGCCAGCACGCTGGCGTCCTCGCCGACCGCACCGGAGACGGTGATCTGCATGCCCGGATGATCGTGCCGCAGTTCCTCGACGATCAGCGGCAGGTCGCGCAGCAAGTGCCCGCCCTGCCCTAAAAACACCGGCACCACCGTCAGTGCGGTCACGCCTTGCGCCGCCAGGTCGGCCACGCGCTCGGGCAGGCGCGGCTCCATCAATTCCAGGAACGCCAGCGATACCGGAACGTCCGGCACGCGCGCCTGGGTCAGCTCGCGCAAGCGTTCGAATGGCGCGGCCCACGTGGCGGCGCGGGCGCCGTGGGCAAACAGGATCAGGGCGCGGGTCATCAGTGTCTTTCCACCCACCATAGCGCCGCAAAGGCCAATAGCAGGAATAGCAAACTCGGGGCGATCGCAATCAGGATGGCCGGCATGTTACTGAGCAGCCCGA
The DNA here is from genome assembly GCF_011682185.1 of Massilia genomosp. 1. Lineage (NCBI taxonomy): Bacteria > Pseudomonadati > Pseudomonadota > Betaproteobacteria > Burkholderiales > Oxalobacteraceae > Massilia > Massilia genomosp. 1. The sequence goes on along the minus strand of NZ_WHJF01000040.1, from coordinate 23,939 downwards.
CGTAGGCGAACAGGTTATTGATCAAAATGAAGCCGACGCCGATCATGATGCCGATGAAGATCTTCAGGCTCACACCGCCGCTGCGGGTGTGCAGGTAGGCGAACGGCAGCGCCAGCGCCATCAGCACGAAAATGGCCAGCGGGTCGAACAGCTTTTTCCAGAACGCGATCTTGAAGCGCTCGGTCTCCTGCCGGTTCTCGGCCAGGTGGCGCGTGTAGATCGCCAGTTCGGTGGCCGACATGCGCACCGGGTCGGAGGCCGATACCGAAATGATTTTCGGCGTAATCTCGGACACCAGCTCCATGCTCGGCAGCTTGCGGGTGGCGACCATGCTGGTCTCCTGGCCGAAATTGCCCAGCGTGCCGCCGGCCTCCGGCTTGCCGCCCGGCGGCGGCAGTGCGCGCGTGTTGGTAAAGCGCGTTTCGGTCACGTCTTCCAGGCGCCAGGTGCTGTTACCGGTGAAGACCGCGCGCGCCGCCGTGATCAGGGAGCGCATGCGGAAGTTGGTATCGAACTCGTACAGCCGCACATCGAGCATCTGGCCGTCGGTGCGGAACTGGCGCACGTTGAAAAAACGCGAGCCGGTAACGACGCCCTTGGTGCCTTCGCTGCGCACGATATCCTTGGTCCACATCCCGGAGCGGAACTCCTGCGACACGGTGGCGCCGCGCGCGCTCAGCTTGAGTTTTTCGGCCAGCGGCGCGGTGCGCGGCGCAATCAGTTCGCCGAACACGAAGGTAATGATGACGAACACGAAGCCGATTTTAAACAGCATCCACGCCGCCATCTGGGTCGACATGCTCGACGCGCGCATGATGGTGAACTCGGAGCTCGACGCGAACTGCGCCATCGTATAGATAGTGCCAATCAGGGTCGCCACCGGCATCACCTCGTACACATGGAACGGCACGCGCAGCAGCACATACAAGAAGGCGTGCTGGATCGCATAGCCTTCCTTGCCCACCGACGGCAGTTCGCCGGTCAGGTCCATGAAAGCGCTCAGCGCCAGGAAGGCGACCAGCACAAAGGCGACGGCCTGCGCGATCGAGACCGCGAAATAACGTTGAAGGACCTTCATTTTGCGCCTCCCGCCGGCGCCGCATGATCGAGCCGGCCGCGCTTCATGGCCGCCCACAGCACCAGCGGATGGTAGCGGTGGTTGACGTTCAGGCGCCACGCGAACATGAACAGGACCAGCACGGCGACGAACAGGTGCAGCGGCCACCAGGCCATGTAGAAATCGGACTTGCCCTGGCGGACATTGGCCTCGGCCAGCTTGGTCAGGTTGATGTACGTGAAGAAGATCAGCAGCGCGATGATCAGGTTGGCCGCACTGCCGGCGCGCGGATTGACGAAACCGAGCGGAATGGCCAGCAGGATCAGGAGCAGGCAGGTAATCGGGGCGGCGATGCGGTACAGCAGTTCGGACTGGGTGAAGCGGTTCGGGGTTTCGAGCAGCTCCTGGGTGGACATGGCGTCCGACGAGATGTCGCCATCCATCGAGGTGTTCTTGCTGGCCACGCGCATGCTGTAGCGGCCGAACTCCATCGATTGAAAATCGGCCTGGCCCGGCACGCCCTGGTAGCGCCGGCCGTTCTTGAGCACCAGGAACTGGCCGCCCTTGCCGTCGGACTCGATCACGCCCTCCTTGGCCACGATGACGGAGTTGACGTTCTTTTCAATCGTGTTGACGAACACATTCTGCACCACGGTCGATTCGCCGCTGACGCCTTCGACGAAAAACACGCGGTTGCTCGACGACGATTCCTTGAACTGGCCGGGCGAGACCTTTTTGAGGTCTTCGCGCTTTTCGAAGCGCTGCACGAATTCGGTGCTTTTCATCTTGGCCCAGGGCGTCACGAACAGGCTCAGGGCGCCGGTCAGGATCATCATGGGAATGCCGAAGGTGAGGATGGGACGGATCCAGCGCGTGAGCGACAGGCCGGATGCGAACCAGACCACCATCTCGGAGTCGCGGTAGCTGCGCGTGACGACCGCCAGTACCGAAATAAAGCTGGTGAGAGTCAGGATAGTTGGCAGATAATTCAGCGTTGCGAAGGCGATCAACGCCAGCACGTCGCTCGATCCCACCTTTCCGCCTGCGGCTTTGCCGAGGATGGAGATCAGGGTCCAGATGGCGACGATGGAAAACAGCACCGTGAAAGTCGTTCCGGCCGAACTGGCTAATTCACGTTGCAAGGCGCGTTGAAAGATCATTCGAAAGTTATAATCACAGGTTAGGCAGTGCGCGTCACAAACACGAAACGGAGATTCAAATGGACTTTAGCATAAAAGCATTCGACACAAAGAACACCATCACGTCGGCCAAAACCGGTTGCATCGCGGTTGCGGTATTCGAAAACAAAAAACTGTCGCAGGCTGCAAAAGCCCTCGACCAGGGTGGTGACATCACGGCTGCGCTCAAGTCCGGCGACATTACCGGCAAAGCCGGTTCGACCCTGCTGTTGCGCGGTATTTCCGGCACCGGCGCGGCGCGCGTGCTGCTGGTAGGGCTGGGCAACGACGAGACGGTCAGCGAAAAAAGCTTCACTTCCGCAGTGAACGCGACGCTCAAGGCTTTCGCCTCGCTCGGCGCCGCGGACGCCATTATCGCATTACCCATGACGGATGTGAAAGAGCGTGACGTTTCCTGGGCTGTGCGCACGATCGTGTGCGCCGCCCACGAGAGCGTTTTCCGCACCGACGGCCAGAAAAGCAAGAAAGACCCGCTTCCTGCCGGCGTGCGCAAGATCACCCTGGCGCTTGATGCCACGGGCGACGTCAAGACCGCGCTGGCGCAAGCCATTGCGATCGCCAACGGCATGGACCTGACCAAGGAATTGGGCAACCTGTCGGCCAACATCTGCACCCCGACCTACCTGGCCGACACCGCGCGCAAGCTGGCCAAGGACTACAAGTTCGACGTTGAAGTGCTGGACCGCAAGCAGCTGCAGGCACTGAAGATGGGCAGCTTCCTGTCGGTCACCAACGGCAGCGAGGAAGCGCCCAAGTTCATCGTCCTCAAGCACATGGGCGGCAAAGCCAAGGATGCGCCGGTGGTATTGGTCGGCAAGGGCATCACCTTCGACACGGGCGGCATTTCGATCAAGGCCGGTCCCGGCATGGATGAAATGAAGTACGACATGTGCGGCGCCGCCTCGGTGCTGGGCACCTTCCGCGCGATCGGCGAAATGAGCCTGAAACTCAATGTGATCGGCGTGATCGCCGCCTGCGAGAACATGCCGTCGGGCCGCGCCACCAAGCCGGGCGACATTGTCACGTCGATGAACGGCCTGACCATCGAAGTGCTCAACACCGACGCCGAAGGCCGCCTGGTGCTGTGCGATGCGCTGACCTACTGCGAGCGTTTCAACCCGGCCGCGGTGATCGACATCGCCACCCTGACCGGCGCCTGCGTGGTGGCATTGGGCCATCACAACACCGGCCTGTTCACGCGCAGCGACGACGCCCACGAGAAGCTGGCCGGCGAACTGCTGGCCGCCGGCAAAGCCGCCAGCGACACCGCGTGGCGCCTGCCGATCGAGGAAGTCTACAACGAGCAGCTCAAGTCCAACTTCGCCGACCTGGCCAACATCGGCACGCCGGGCGGCGCCAGCGTGACGGCGGCCTGCTTCCTCGAGAACTTTACGCGCAAGTACACCTGGGCGCATCTGGACATCGCCGGCACCGCCTGGAAATCGGGTGGCGCGAAAGGCGCGACCGGTCGTCCGGTACCGCTGTTGTCGACCTTCCTGATCAACCGCGTGTAAGCGGCAGCGCAGGACGACAAAAAGCGGCCTCGCGGGGCCGCTTTTTTCGTTGCGATCGGGCGCTAGTGGAGCGCCGTCCCCGCCGTCTCCGGCGGATCGTTCTGATAATCGCGCGCACCGCTGCGGCGCATCAGCACCGTCAGCGTTTCCGGGTAATCGAACCCGGCCCCGGTGCGCTTGTCGAGCAGGTATCCCAGCCCCGCGGTCAGCACCGCGTTGCCCACGGTGGCGCTGGCGTTGGCACTCGACGCGACCCGGTCCTGCCCCGCACCCACGCCATCCTTCTTACAGTCGATGAACAGATTGCCCGCGCTCTTTTGCACGGTCACGTGAGCGGGGGACGTGACGAACCAGCGCCCCTTGTCGTTGGTCAGCACGCAGCCGGCGCCGCCAACTTCGCGGTTGTCCAGGATGGTGTGCAGCATCAGCGTCTGCTGGTTCGACTCGCTGATCGTCGCGCAGCCGCCCAGGGCGGCCAACAACGCCAGTGCGCCGGTCCGTAAAAAAATCGCCATCGCGTTCATCCCAGGTAGTAGTTCATCCTGTTTACGGCAGCCGTCCAGGATTTCTGAATACTACCCGATGAAAACTACTTGAGCGGAATCGGCTGGTTGGCCGGCACCGGCACCGCGGTCACGCTGTTTTTCGGGCTGCCGTCGATCAGGCGGTCCGAATAGACCAGGTAAGCGAGCGCATTGCGCTTGGCGTCGACCATGCGCACCACGCGTACGTGCTTGAAAAAGATCGAGGCACGCTCGCTGAACACTTCTTCCTGGCGCGGCACTTTGCCGTTGAAGGTGATCGGGCCGACCTGGCGGCAGGCCACCGACGATTCGGCCTTGTCTTCGGCCAGGCCCACGGCGCCCTTGATGCCGCCGGTCTTGGCGCGCGACAGGTAGCAGCTCACGCCGCCGACGACCGGGTCGTCGAATACTTCGACCACGACCTTGTGGTCGGGGCCAATCAGCTTGAAAGCGGTATCGACCGAGCCCACGGTTTCGGCAGCGGCGCCAAAGGCGGCAGCCGACAGCGCGAGGCTCAAAGCGAGGCGAATCATTCGCATAATGTTATTCCTGGAGAGTGGTGCGGGAGAGTGATGCTGGAGCTTGCACTCCAGTTGGCAGGCAAGACTAGGTCACCGGCGCAAAGCGCGGCACCAGAATGCCATCGACTTCGACCAGTTGAAAAAACACGTCTTTCGGCCGCGTCCATAATGAACCGTCCGCTGCGCGATACACGATCATCTCTGAGAGATCCGATTCAAGAGTGGCCACGCACACTAATTCGTACAGGCCACCCTTGTAGTGCCGGTATTGCATCAACTCTCGGTCTTGTCTTCGGCCAGAGCTTTCTGCTTCTTCTTCAAGCCCTGGATGACCTTCAGGACACCTTCGATACCAGCGGTATCGTCGAGATCGCTAAAAGCATCAAGAACCTCATTCAGAACCCGGTTACGCACTGCGGTTTCATCCGACGCCGGTGCGCTTGCGCGTACCGGTTCGGCCGACTCTTTCGAGGCGGCCTTTTGCGCCGAATACTTCGCTGTCGCCGCGGCTGTTTTGCCGTGCGCCAGCGCCGCTTGCCAGATTACCCAGCGACGTTGTGTTTCAAACACGAGATATTCATCGGGCTTATCTTCTCGGCGTCGAACGATATGACCATCGCGCTGCGCCCATGCTTCAAATGCACTTCGCATTTTAATCCTTTACAAATGCTGTCTTCGCATTTCTACACTAATCAAAACAGAATTGTTTTAACTAGTACCACCTTGCAGAATGTGTCATGAAGCCGTCACAAACTTTAAGGGCGTGTAACTCTTCACGCTAGGGGTTCCGACCGTTGGTTCTCACCACCACCGACCGGATTTATGTATATTACCCCGTGCGTTATAAGAATGCAATTTTTTATTCCCCATGAGTAACAATAGTCCAAAATCGTTGTTTTGTCTGCCTCTTGTTACATCTAATTACATCTTGCGAGTGGTTAAATCTCGGGGACAACAAAGTTTAACATCTCCACGGTATTTTTTCGATAAAAGTGTTGATAACACAAGCGTATGCATCTTGCATACATGGCCAAATTTGTTAACTAACAGCATGTTCTTGCACGAACGCACCATTTAACGCGATACTAAGCGTTTTTAGCATCAACGGCACTCTGGACCCCCCTATGAAAATAGCAACATGGAATGTTAATTCCCTCAAAGTACGACTTCCTCACCTTCTGCAATGGCTGGAGGCAAATCCGGTCGATGTACTTTGCTTACAAGAGACAAAATTGACGGACGATAAGTTCCCGATTTCTGAAATTAAAGCTGCCGGGTATGAAGTCGCCTTCAGCGGCCAGAAAACCTATAACGGCGTCGCAATATTATCTAAATTGCCACTAAATGACATTATAAGAAACAACCCCCTATTTCCGGACGAGCAGCAACGGATACTTGCGGCGACGATCGGCGGCACGCGTTTTATCTGCGCCTATGTACCGAATGGGCAGGCGGTCGGGACCGACAAATACGCCTATAAACTCGCCTGGCTGGCATCGTTGCGCGAATGGCTTGCCGATGAAGTGCGCGTACACGCCGGCGCTGGCCTGGCGATCCTCGGCGATTACAACATCGCCCCCGAAGACCGCGACGTGCATGACCCGGTGGCATGGGCCGGCCAGGTGCTGTGTTCCGACAAGGAGCGCGCGGCGTTGACGGCGCTGACCGACCTGGGATTGAGCGATGCGTTCCGCCTGTTCGAGCAGGCCGATAAATCGTTCAGCTGGTGGGATTACCGGCAGCTCGGTTACCAGAAAAACAAAGGCCTGCGGATCGACCACATATTGCTGTCGGAAGCCCTGGCCAAGCGCTGCAAGGCGTGCGCGATCGACCGCATTCCGCGCAAATGGGAACAACCATCCGACCACGCCCCCGTCATCGCCGCCCTGGACTGACAAACCCTCTCAAACCGGGGTAAGAGCGTCAAACCGGGGTCAGAGCTTTAATTCGCAAGTTTTTGCCCGCAACAGCCAGATCTCATCCCGTTCGGCAACTGAAGAACGCGGGGCGCCTTGGGGGCATGCCCCTGCGGACCCAAAAATACTCATGTTTGAGGCGATCGGCATTGGTGAAGGGAAAAAATTTCTAATTAAAGCTCTGACCCCGGTTGTAGGAAGGCGCTGATCCTGCTTGGGGAACTAGTGGCTGGCGAGGTGCTTGCGGGCCTGGTCGGCGGGCCGGGGTTGGGCGAACAGGTAGCCCTGCGCGTACTGGCAGCCGTGGCCGCTCAGCAGCGCGTACTGGGCTTCGGTTTCGACGCCCTCCGCTACCACCGACAACTGCAAGCTGTTCGACAGCGCCATGATCGCCGCCACGATCGCGCGGTCTTCGGCGCTGCTCTCGAGGTCCTTGATGAAGGCGCGGTCGATCTTGATCTTCTTGACCGGGAAGCGCTTGAGGTAGGCCAGGCTCGAATAGCCGGTGCCGAAATCGTCGATCGACAGGCGGATGCCCATGCCGTTGATCTGCCCCAGGATCTCCATGGTCTGTTCGCCATGCTGCATCAGCGCCGTTTCGGTGATTTCGAATTCGATCAGGGCCGGGTCGATCCCGGTTTCGTCCAGCACGCCCCGGATCGATTCGATCAGCCCGCGGTGCATGAACTGGCGCGGCGATAAATTGACCGCCAGCGGCACCGCCGCCATCCCTTCGCGCTGCCACGCCATGCTTTGCTCGCAGGCGCGCCGCATCACCCATTCGCCGATCGGCACGATCAAGCCGTTTTCTTCGATGATGGGGATGAAGTGGTCGGGCAGCACCAGCCCATGCCCCGGACGGCGCCAGCGCAGCAGCACTTCCATGGTGTGTACCCGGCGCGTGCCGATGTCAATGATCGGCTGGTAGAACAATTCGAACTGCCCGTGCGTGAGCGCGCCGCGCAGCGCGCTCTCGAGTTCGAAGTGCTGCGCCGCCGCCACGTTCATGCGCTCGGTGAAGTACTGGTAATTATTGCGCCCGTTCGCCTTGGCGTGATACATCGCCGCGTCGGCGTGCCGCATCAGGGTCGCCACATCGTCGCCATCGTCCGGATACATGCACACGCCGATCGATGGCGTGATGTGCAGCAGGCGATCGTCGACCGGGAACGGCAGCGCCAGCACGTCGATGATCTTCTGCGCCACCTGGCTGCTTTCGTCAGGCCCGTCGATACCCGGCACCAGCACCACGAATTCGTCGCCGCCGAGGCGCGCCACGGTGTCGCTGGCGCGCACCGCATGGCACAGCCGCCCGGCCACTTCCTTGAGCAGGCGGTCGCCCATCAGGTGCCCGAGCGAGTCGTTGATGGCCTTGAAACGGTCAAGGTCGATGAACATCACGGCCAGCTTGGCGCCGGAGCGCTTCACGGCGAGCATGGCGTGGTTCAGCCGGTCCGACAGCAAGGCGCGGTTGGGCAGGCCGGTCAGGCTGTCGTGATAGGCCATGTGGTTCACGCGCGCTTCGGCCTGGCGCCGTTCCACGATCTCGCCCTGCAGCAGGGCGTTGGCGCCGGCCAGTTCGGCGGTGCGCTCGAGCACCCGCACTTCGAGTTCGTCGCGCGCGCGCCGCATCGCTTCGCCGGCCTCGCGCCGCGCCGTCACGTCGTCGACCAGCCACACCGAGCGCCCGGTGGCATGCGCCAGGTCGAACGGGCGTCCCGACAGGCGCGCCCAGAAGCTGCTGCCGTCCTTGCGCACCAGCCGGTATTCGGCCATGTGTACGCGCCCGGCGTGGAAGTCGCGCGTGGTCTCGGCACGCGCCAGGTCCCAGCTGGCGCGGTCCGGGTACAGCGCGCGCACCGACAGCCCCGCCACGTCGCCCGGTCCGTAGCCGAACAGTTCTTCCATCTTGGCGTTGCAGCGCAGGTTCATGCCGTGTTCGACCACCGCGATGCCGAGCACCGCGCTGTCGAGGATGGCCTGGTTTTCCAGCAGCGCGTTGCGCAGCGATTCTTCGGCGCGCTTGGCGTCGGTGCGGTCTTCGATGATCCAGATCGTACCCTGCGTCGGGTCGGCCGGATTGACGACGTAGGCGATCAGCTGCGCCCACAGCACGCTGCCGTCCTTGCGCGCCATCCCGACTTCGGTATGAAACGGCTTGCCGACCGAGAGCAGCGGGCTGGCCGCGGCGCCGATGGCGGCGTAGACCTCGTCGCTCGGATAGAGCGCGCGGCCGGGCAGGCCCAGTCCCTCGCTGCCCTGGTAGCCGAACATGTCGGCAAAACCGCAGTTGTAGCGCGTGATGATGCGGTTCTTGGTGAACAAGATGCTGACCGAGGCGTTGGTCATGATGGCCTGCACCTCGACCAGGGTCTGGCGCGCTTCGGTCACGTCTTCCAGGATCCAGATGGTGCCTTGTTCGCGCCGTTCGGCGTCCACCGTCTGCGCCCGCACGCGGCACCAGAACAGGGTGCCGTCGCGCTGGCGGAACTGGCATTCGGGACTTTCGAACGGCAAGCCCTTACCGAGCACCGGCCCGGCGGCCAGGCCGAATTCGTCGTAAGCGGCGGGCGACGGGAACACCGCCACCGCCGGCAGCCCGGTCATCTCTTCGCGCGTGTAGCCGAACATCTCGGCCATGCGCGGGTTACACGACAACATGATCCCGTTGCGGCTGAACAGGATGCCGACCGAGGCATTGTCCAGGATCGCCTTCTGCTCCAGCAGCACCTGGCGGGTCGCTTCCTCGGCCGCCTTTTGCGCGCTGCGGTCGTCCACGATCCAGATGGTGTCCTGCTTGCCGCGCCCGGCGTTGATGGCGTAGATGTAGGCGTGCGCCCAGAACACGCTGCCGTCCTGGCGCAGCATCTCGATGTCGGCCTGGTAGGGATGGCCGGCGCTCAGCAGCGGCTGCGCGTCGTGTCGCAGCACCTCGTAGGCGGCGCCGGAGACAAACAGCTCGGCGGCCGCATGTCCGAGCCCGGCCTCGCCGGCAAAGCCGAAGCAGCGCCCGAACTGCTGGTTGTAGCGCAGGATGCGGTTGTCGCGCTGGAAGGCGATGCCCAGCGGGGCGTTGTCCATGATGGCCTGCATTTCGAGCAGCGCGCGGCGCAGGCGCGTTTCGTTCTGGTGCAGCTCGTCGATGTCTTCCACGATCCAGATGGTGCCGTGCGACTCGTCGCGCGGATCGACCGCGCGCCCGTACAGGCGGCACCAGAGCAGCACGCCGTCCTTGCGGCGCAGGCGCAGTTCGCCGGCGTACGAGCCGCCCGCGGCGAGCCGTGGACCGGCCTCGCCGCTCATTTGCTCGTAACTGCGCGCGCTGGGGAACACGGTGACGGTGGCCGCGCCGATCAGCTCATCGGCGGTGTAGCCAAAGATTTCGGCGGCGCGGATATTACATTCGCGGATTTCGCGGTTCTTGCTGAGGATGATGCCGACCGCCGCGTTTTCGAGGATGGCCTTTTGCTCCATCACCGTCTTGCGCAGCGCGGCCTGGTCGCGGTCGTAGCGCCGGATGTCGGTAAAGACGAACGTCGCGCCACCGCCCGGCAGCGCCTTGGCCAGCACCTGGACCGCAATCGGCTGGCCGTGCGCGTGCAGCACGCTTTCCCATAAGCGGTCGGCGCCGTCGCCCCCGTGCAGGCGCAGCGCGGCGCCATGCCGCGCTGGAGGGGCGAACAAGTCAAGCAGGGGGAGGCCGGCGGGAGCTGCGCCGAGCAGCTCGCACAAGGCCGCGTTGGCGGCATGGACGATGCCGTCCGCGTCGCAGGCACAGGCGGGCGATCCGATTAACTGGAGCGCTTCAGCGACGAAATCAGGCTTGGTTGATAAGCGATCCATGTCCCCACGACGGCGTAAGTCCGCCGCCTCTGTGATGGGCAACGGAGAGCTTGATCATAAACCACAATTGGCCGCAATTTACGGGAAAACCCAAAAAACAGAAACGCCCACCACGCACGGGGCGGGTGGGCGCTTTGCCAACACGTTCACGCCAGGCCGTCAAGGCCCCTGGATGGCGTCGCCGGGGATGCGGACCCACCCTTCCATCAGCACGCGCGCGCTGCGGCTCATGATGGCCTTGGCGACGCTCCAGTCGCCAGCGACCTGGGTCGCTTCGGCGCCCACGCGCAGGGTGCCGGACGGATGGCCGAAGCGCACCGCGTTACGCCCTCCCCCGCCGGCCGCCAGGCTGACCAGGGTGCCGGGAATGGCGGCCGCGGTGCCGATGGCCACGGCGGCCGTGCCCATCATCGCGTGGTGCAGCTTACCCATCGACATGGCGCGCACCAGCAGGTCGATGTCCCCGGCCGCAACCGCTTTGCCGCTCGACGAGACATACGCCGCCGGCGGCGCCACGAAGGCCACCTTGGGGGTGTGCTGGCGCGTTGCCGCTTCGTCCACATGCTTGATGAGGCCCATGCGCACGGCCCCGTGCGCGCGGATCGCTTCGAACATGGCCAGCGCCTTGGGGTCGCCATTGATCGCCTCCTGCAGCTCGGCGCCGCTGTAGCCGATCGCCCCGGCATTGACGAAAATGGTCGGAATGCCGGCGTTGATCATGGTGGCCTTGAGCGTGCCCAGGCCCGGCACCTCAAGGTCGTCGACCACCTGCCCGGTCGGGAACATGGCGCCGCCGGCGCCCTCTTCGTCGGCCGCAGGGTTCAGGAATTCGAGCTGCACTTCGGCCGCCGGAAAGGTGACGCCATCGAGTTCGAAGTCGCCCGTTTCCTGCACCGCGCCGCCGCTTACCGGCACATGCGCGATGATGGTCTTGCCGATGTTGGCCTGCCAGATGCGCACCACCGCCACGCCGTCGTGCGCAATGCGGGCGGCGTCGACCAGCCCGGCGCTGATGGCGAACGAACCCACGGCGGCCGACAGGTTGCCGCAGTTGCCGCTCCAGTCCACAAACGCCTTGTCGATGGCGACCTGGCCGAACAGGTAGTCGACGTCGTGCTCCGGCCTGGCGCTTTTGGACAGGATCACCGTCTTGCTGGTGCTCGAGGTGGCGCCGCCCATGCCGTCGATCTGCTTGCCGTAGGGGTCGGGGCTGCCGATCACGCGCAGCAGCAGCGCGTCGCGCGCGGCGCCGGCCACCTGCGCCGCTTGCGGCAGGTCTTGCAGGCGAAAGAACACGCCCTTGCTGGTGCCGCCGCGCATATACGTGGCGGGAATCCTGATTTGAGGCAGGTGTACCATCATGCCTCCTTGACGGTCGATTCGAGGAAGTCCTGGGCGAAGCGCTGCAGCACGCCGCCGGCTTCGTAGATCGCCACTTCTTCGGCCGTGTCGAGCCGGCAGATGACCGGCACTTCCACCACGTCGCCGGACACGTGCGTGATCACCAAGGTGAGCGTGGCGCGCGGGGTGCGCTCGCCCAGCACGTCGAAGGTTTCGCTGCCGTCGATCGCCAGGGTGATGCGGTTCTCGCCAGGCTGGAACTCCAGCGGCAGCACGCCCATGCCCACCAGGTTGGTGCGGTGGATGCGCTCGAAGCCTTCGGCCACGATGGCTTCCACGCCGGCCAGGCGCACGCCCTTGGCGGCCCAGTCGCGCGACGAGCCCTGGCCGTAGTCGGCGCCGGCGATGATGATCAAGGGCTGCTTGCGCTCCATGTAGGTCTGGATCGCTTCCCACATGCGGGTGACCGTGCCATCCGGTTCGATGCGGGCCAGCGAGCCCGCCTTGACCTTGCCGTCGACCTTGACCATCTCGTTTTTCAGGGTTGGATTGGCGAAGGTGGCGCGCTGCGCGGTCAGGTGGTCGCCCCGGTGGGTGGCGTAGGAATTGAAGTCTTCCTCAGGCAGGCCCATTTTCGCCAGGTATTCGCCGGCCGCCGAATCGAGCATGATCGCGTTCGACGGAGACAGGTGGTCGGTGGTGATGTTGTCGCCCAAAACCGCGAGCGGACGCATGCCCGCCAGGGTGCGGGCCCCGGCCAGCGCGCCTTCCCAGTACGGCGGACGGCGGATGTAGGTGGTATTCGGGCGCCAGTCGTACAGCGGGCTGACCTTGACGCCGTCGTCTTCCTGTTTGGCGAACATGGGAATGTAGACCTTGTGGAAGTGCGCCGGCTTGACGCTCGACGCCACCAGTGCGTCGATCTCCTCGTCGCTCGGCCAGATGTCCTTGAGCGTGACCGGCTTGCCGTCGGCGCCGGTGCCCAGCACGTCCTTCTCGATGTCGAAGCGGATCGTGCCGGCGATCGCGTAGGCCACCACCAGCGGCGGCGACGCCAGGAAGGCCTGCTTCGCGTACGGGTGGATGCGGCCGTCGAAGTTGCGGTTGCCCGACAGGACGGCCGTTGCGTACAGGTCGCGTTCGACCACTTCTTTTTGAATCACCGGATCGAGCGCCCCGGACATGCCGTTACAGGTGGTGCAGGCGTAAGCGACGACACCGAAGCCGAGCTTTTCGAGTTCCGGCATCAGGCCCGCGTCTTCCAGGTACAAGGTGACGGCTTTCGAGCCCGGCGCCAGCGAGCTCTTTACCCAAGGCTTGCGCGTCAAACCAAGCTTGTTGGCGTTACGCGCGATCAGGCCGGCGGCGATCATGTTGCGCGGGTTGTTGGTGTTGGTACAGCTGGTAATGGCGGCGATGATGACGGCGCCGTCGGGCATCAGGCCCGGTTCGTTTTCGACCACGCCGCTGATGCCGCGGGCGGCCAGTTCCGAGGTCGGCACGCGGTTGTGCGGATTGGACGGGCCGGCGATGGTGCGCACCACCGACGACAGGTCGAAGCGCAGCACGCGCTCGTACTCGACGTTGTCAAGCGTAGCGCCCCACAAGCCGGTGTGTTTCGCATACAGCTCGACCAGTTTCACCAGTTCGTCATCGCGGCCGGTCAGCTTGAGGTAGGTGATGGTCTGCTCGTCGATGTAGAACATCGCGGCGGTCGAGCCGTATTCCGGCGCCATGTTCGAGATCGTGGCGCGGTCGCCCAGGGTCAGGTGGGCAGCGCCTTCGCCGTAGAACTCGAGATAGGACGAGACGACCTTTTGCTGGCGCAAAAATTCGGTCAGCGCCAGCACCGTGTCGGTGGCGGTGATGCCCGGCTGCGGCTTGCCGCTCAGTTCGACGCCGATGATGTCCGGCAGGCGCATCCACGAGGCGCGGCCCAGCATCACGCTTTCGGCTTCCAGGCCGCCGACGCCGATGGCGATCACGCCGAGCGCGTCGACCATCGGGGTATGCGAGTCGGTGCCGACCAGGGTGTCCGGAAAGGCCACGCCGCCCTGCACCTGGATGACCGGCGACATGCGCTCCAGATTGATCTGGTGCAGGATGCCGTTACCCGGCGGGATCACGTCGACGTTCTTGAAGGCCTTCTTGGTCCAGTTGATGAAGTCGAAACGGTCTTCGTTACGACGATCCTCGATGGCGCGGTTCTTGTCGAAGGCGTCCGGATCGAAACCACCGCATTCGACCGCCAGCGAATGGTCGACCACGAGCTGGGTCGGCACCACCGGGTTGACCAGGGCCGGGTCGCCGCCCTGCAGGGCAATGGCGTCGCGCAGGCCGGCCAGGTCGACCAGCGCGGTTTGCCCGAGGATGTCGTGGCAGACCACGCGCGCCGGAAACCACGGGAAGTCGAGGTCGCGCTTGCGTTCGATCAGTTGACCGAGCGAGGCGTTCAGGGTCGCGGGGTCGCAGCGGCGCACCAGGTTCTCGGCCAGCACGCGCGAGGTGTACGGCAGCTTGTCATAGGCGCCAGGCGCGATGGCGTCGACCGCGGCGCGCGCGTCGAAGTAATCGAGCTTGGTGCCCGGCAGGTTCTTGCGGTGGTTCGTGTTCATGTCAGGTCCTTGCTTGTTTACTTGCGCTCGGCCAGCGGCACGAAGGTCAGGTCGTCCGGGCCGACGTAGTTGGCGCTCGGGCGAATGATCTTGTTGTCGATGCGCTGCTCGATCACGTGGGCGGCCCAGCCGGAGGTGCGCGAGATCACGAACAGCGGCGTGAACATCGCCGTCGGCACGCCCATCATGTGGTACGACACGGCCGAGAACCAGTCCAGGTTCGGGAACATCTTCTTGACTTCCCACATGACCGTTTCCAGGCGCTCGGCGATATCGAACATCTTGGTCGAACCGGCGCCTTCGGACAGCGAACGCGCCACTTCCTTGATGACTTTATTGCGCGGGTCGGACACGGTATAGACCGGGTGGCCGAAGCCGATCACGACTTCCTTGTTGGCGACGCGGTTGCGGATGTCGGCTTCGGCTTCGTCCGGGTTTTCGTAGCGCTTCTGGATGTCGAGCGCGACTTCGTTGGCGCCGCCGTGTTTCGGGCCGCGCAGCGCGCCGATGGCGCCGGTGATGGCCGAGTGGATGTCCGAACCGGTGCCGGCGATCACGCGCGCGGTGAAGGTCGAGGCGTTGAACTCATGTTCCGCGTACAGGATCAGCGAAGTGTGCATCGCCTTGACCCAGGCTTCCGGCGGCTTGAAGCCGTGCAGCAGGTGCAGGAAGTGGCCGCCGATGGACTCGTCGTCGGTTTCGGTGTCGATGCGGCGGCCGTTGTGGCTGAAGTGGTACCAGTACAGCAGCATCGAGCCGAAGGACGCCATCAGGCGGTCTGCGATGAAGCGCGCGCCCGGCACGTTGTGATCGTCTTTTTCCGGCAGCACGCAGCCGAGGGTGGACACGCCGGTGCGCATCACGTCCATCGGGTGGCTCGACGCCGGCAGCGCTTCGAGTGCGTTCTTGACCGCCTGCGGCAGGCCGCGCATCGATTTCAGGTGCGCCTTGTAGCCACGCAGTTCGCCGTCGTTCGGCAGTTTGCCGTGTACCAGCAGGTAGGCGATTTCTTCGAACTCGCAGCTGTCGGCCACGTCCAGGATGTCGTAGCCGCGGTAGTGCAGGTCGTTGCCGGTTTTGCCGACCGAGCACAGTGCGGTGTTACCGGCGGTGACGCCGGACAGCGCGACCGATTTTTTCGGTTTGAAGGGAACGGCGTCGGCCGGGGTGGTGATGTCAGTCATGTGAGCTCCGCGATTGTTCTTGATTAGTGTGATTACTGTCGATCTTCTTACTTCTCTTTACCCTGGGCGAACAGCGAGTCGAGCTTTTGCTCGTACTCGTGGTAGCCGAGGTAGTCGTACAGCTCCATGCGGCTTTGCATGGTCGCGACGACGTTTTTCTGCGTGCCTTCGGCGCGCAGCGTCTTGTAGAAATTCAGGGCGGCCGCGTTCATGGCACGGTAGGCGCCGCAGCAGTACAGGGCGATATCGACCTTGTGCGCGCGCAGTTCGTCGAGCGTAAACAGCGGCGTGGCGCCGAATTCGGTCAGGTTGGCCAGGATCGGCACCTTGACCGCGTCGCGCACCTGGCTGTACATCTCGAGCTTGGTGATCGCTTCCGGGAAGATCATGTCGGCGCCCGCTTCGACGTAGGCGCAGGCGCGGTCGATGGCGGCGTTCAGGCCTTCAACGGCCAGCGAATCGGTGCGCGCCATGATGACGAAGCTTTCGTCATGACGGGCGTCGACGGCGGCCTTGATGCGGTCGACCATTTCTTCCTTGCTGACGATTTCCTTGCCCGGGCGGTGGCCGCAGCGCTTGGCCGAGACCTGGTCTTCCATATGCACCGCCGCCACGTCGGCGCGGATCATGTGGCGGATCGTGCGCGCGATGTTGAAGGCGCCGCCCCAGCCGGTGTCGATATCGACCATCAGCGGCAGGCCGCAGGTGTCGGTGATGCGCTGGGCATCGGTGATCACGTCGTCCATGGTGCTGATGCCGAGGTCCGGCATGCCGAGCGAGTTGGCGGCCACGCCGCCGCCGGACAGGTACACGGCCTTGTAACCGGTTTGTTCGGCCATGCGCGCGGTATAGGCGGTGATGGTGCCGACGACCTGCAACGGCGACTCTTCCTGGACTGCGCGGCGGAACATCGCGCCTCGTGATTCTCTCATTGCGTTTTCTCCTCGGGTGATGCGTTGGAATGCCATGCTGGGTGCATTGCAAGCGGCGTGCCACGCGCAACCATCTCAAGCTCACGCGCGAAACGTCTTTGTATTCAATGCCTTGCGCAGATTTGAAACACGCCCTGCCATTGTCGGCGTGTTTCATCGCGTTTCACAGTGAAACACCTGAAACGCAACTGGCGTAAAATTGGAACATGCCCTACTCTTCCCGTACCGCTCAAGACGCCAACGACAAGCCGGTCATCTGGACCGTGTCGGTCTCGCGCCTGTCCGACCTGTTCCGCGATATCACGCTCGAATACGACCACCTGGCGTCGATCGAGCCGGTCAACCTCGGCTTTGACGAGGCGGCGCGGCACATCCGCGAGCGCATGGCCGGCGAACGCTGCGACGTAGTGATCGCGGCCGGGTCGAACGCGGCTTACCTCAAGGGCCGCGTGTCGGTGCCGGTGGTAATCGCCAAGGCCAGCGGCTTCGATGTGATGCAGGCCCTGGCGCGCGCGCGCCGCGTGGCCGAGCGCATTGGCGTGATCACCTATCAGCAGCAATTGCCCGAACTGGCCGAATTTGCCAGCACCTTCGGCTTTCATATCGCCCAGCGCACCTACGTCACCGAAGAAGACGCGCGCGCGCAGATCAACGACCTGAAGGCGGCCGGCATACAAGCCATCGTCGGCGCCGGCCTGATTACCGACCTGGCCGAAGAAGCGGGACTGACCGGCGTGTTCGTGTATTCGGCGGCGTCGATCCGCCAGGCCTTCGATGATGCGCTGGAACTGGCGCGCCTGACCCAGCTCGAATCGAACAGCGGGCGCCGCCCGGTGGTCACCGACACCTTGCGCACGCGGCATGGCCTGAACGACTTGCGCGGCGAGTCGCAAGCCATGGAGACCTTGCGCCAGGCCGTGGTGCTGTATGCGCGCTCGCCCGCCACGGTATTGATCGAAGGCGAAACCGGGACCGGCAAGGAGCTGGTGGCGCAGGCGATTCACCGCGAAAGCCCGCGCAGCCTGGGCGCGAACCGGCCGTTCGTGGCCGTCAATTGCGGCGCGGTGGCCGAGTCGCTGCTGGAATCGGAACTGTTCGGCCACGAGGAAGGGGCGTTCACCGGGGCGCGCCGCGGCGGCCATGCGGGCCTGTTCGAGGCGGCCAACCGCGGCACGCTATTCCTCGACGAGATCGGCGAAATGCCGCTGCCGCTGCAAACGCGCCTGCTGCGCGTACTGGAAGAACGCGAGGTGGTGCGGGTCGGCGGCACGCGCCCGGTCGCGATCAATGTGCGCGTCATCGGCGCCACCCACTGCGACCTGGAGCAGCGGGTGCGCGAGGGGCGCTTCCGGGCCGACCTGTTTTACCGGCTGGCGGTGCTGCGGCTGTCGCTGCCGCCGTTGCGCGAGCGCAGTGGTGACGTGGCGGCGCTGGCCGAGTGGTCGCTCAAGAATGCGCTGGCGGCGCTGGGCGCGCGCCCGCATCCGAATCTGCATGCGGAGATGGCGGGCTGCGCGCCGCTGCTCGAGCGCTACGGCTGGCCGGGCAATGTGCGCGAACTGCGCAACCTGATGGAGCGGGTGGCCTTGTTCCTGGCGGCCGAACCGTTGCAGGCGCTGACGCCGGCGTTCGTGCTGTCGGTCGCGCCGGAACTGGGGCGGGAGGCGCAGGCGCCGCTGATTGCACAGGCGCCAGGCGTTGAAACGGTAGACGAGGTGCTGGCGCGTTTTGGGGGGCGGCGCGATGAAGCGGCGGCGTATCTGGGCATCAGCCGCACCACCTTGTGGCGCAAGTTGAAATCGGGCGGATGACAGGATCGACGCACCTTTGCGCAAACCCGATCAGAATTCATATATCGAAGCATAGAATTATTCGTTCCATCGCCGTCATCGCACGCCTATGATCCGCCCTTTTTCCGCCGGCGCGGCCGCCCACCAGGCCGCCCAACCCGGCTTTCGGAGGTTCTTATGTCATCCGCACCGCAGCCTGCCCTGTTTTCCCTGATCGGCAACACCCCGCTGGTCGAAGTGACCCGCATCGACACCGGCCCGTGCCGCCTGTTCCTCAAACTCGAATCGCAAAATCCCGGCGGCTCCATCAAGGACCGCATCGGGCGCGCCATGATCGAAGCGGCGGAAGCCGACGGCAGCCTGCGACCGGGCGGCGTGGTAGTCGAGGCGACCGCCGGCAATACGGGCCTCGGCCTGGCCCTGGTGGCGCGCCTGAAAGGCTACCGCGTGGTGCTGGTCGTACCCGACAAAATGGCGATCGAAAAAATCCTGCACCTCAAGGCGCTGGGCGCCGAAATCCACCTGACCCGCTCCGACGTCGGCAAGGGTCATCCGGAGTACTACCAGGATGTGGCGGCGCGCCTGGCGCGCGAGATTCCCGGCTCCTGGTTCGCCGACCAGTTCAACAACCCGGCCAATCCGCTGGCGCACCAGAACACCACCGGCCCGGAACTGTGGGAACAGACCGGGCATGACCTCGACGCCATCGTGGTCGGGGTCGGCTCGTCCGGCACGCTGAGCGGCCTGTCGCGCTATTTCGAGACGGTGCAGCCGGACCTGGAATTCGTGCTGGCCGATCCGGAAGGCTCGATCCTGGCCGACTACATCAACACCGGCGTGCTGCGCGACGACGCCGGCTCGTGGGCGGTCGAAGGCATCGGCGAAGACTTCATTCCCGCCATTGCCGACCTGTCGCGCGTGAAAAGCGCCTACACCATCAGCGATGCCGACAGCTTCGGCAGCGCGCGCATGCTGCTGCGCGAAGAAGGCATTCTGGCCGGCTCGTCCAGCGGCACCCTGCTGGCCGCCGCGCTGCGCTACTGCCGCGCGCAGACCACGCCGAAAAACGTGGTGACGTTCGTCTGCGACACCGGCACGCGCTACCTCACCAAGGTCTACAGCGACGGCTGGATGGTCGACCAGGGCCTGCTGCAGCGCCCCACCCTGGGCGACCTGCGCGACCTGATCGGCCGCCGCTTCGACGATGGCGACGTGGTGACCGTGGCGCCGTCCGATACGCTGCTCACGGCGTTCAACCGCATGCGCAGCGCCGACCTGGCGCAGCTGCCGGTGATCGAGAATGGCCGCCTGGCCGGCATTGTCGACGAATCGGACCTGCTGCTGCATGTGACCGGCGACGCCACGCGCTTTCGCGACCCGGTCGGCACGACCATGACGTCCGAACTGCAAACCCTGCGCCCATCCGCCAGCATGGCCGAACTGCGCGATATACTCGACCGCGGCCTGACCGCCGTCATCAGCGAAGACAATCATTTTTATGGCCTGATTACCCGCTTCGACCTTCTCAACCACTTGCGCAGGACTTTATCGTGAACGATTCGACCAGCAAAAAACACCTTTCCACGCGCGTGATCCACGGCGGCCAGTCGCCCGATCCGTCCACCGGGGCGGTCATGCCGCCGATTTACGCCACCTCCACCTACGTGCAGGAGAGCCCGGGCGTACACAAAGGCCTCGATTACGGGCGCTCGCACAATCCCACCCGCTGGGCGCTGGAACGCTGCGTGGCCGACCTGGAAGGCGGCGCCCAGGCGTTCGCTTTCGCCTCGGGGCTGGCCGCCATTTCGACCGTGCTGGAACTGGCCGACGCCGGCTCGCACATCATCGCCGGCGACGATATGTACGGCGGCACCTACCGCCTGTTCGAGCGCGTGCGCCGGCGCAGCGCGGGCCACGACTTCACCTACGTCGACCTGACCGATCCGGCCAGGCTGCTGGCGGCGATCCGTCCCGAAACGCGCATGGTGTGGGTCGAAACGCCGACCAACCCGATGCTCAAGCTGGCCGACCTGAAAGCCATCGGCGACATCTGCCGCGAGCGCGGCATCATCTCGGTGTGCGACAACACCTTCGCCAGCCCGATCGTCCAGCGTCCGCTCGAACTGGGGATCGACATCGTGGTCCACTCGACCACGAAGTACATGAACGGCCACTCGGACGTGATCGGCGGCATGGCGGTGATCGGCGCCGAGCCGCGCCAGGCGGCGTGGGGCGAGCAGCTCGGCTTTCTGCAAAATTCGGTGGGGGCGATCCAGGGTCCGTTCGACAGCTTCCTGGTCCTGCGCGGCATCAAGACGCTGGCGCTGCGCCTGGAACGGCACTGCGCCAGCGCGCTGGACCTGGCCGCGTGGCTGGAAAAAGAACCGAAGGTCGGACGTGTCTACTATCCGGGCCTGGCTTCGCATCCGCAGCACGAACTGGCCAGGCGCCAGATGAACGGCTTCGGGGGCATCATCTCGATCCAGCTCGACACCGACCTGGCCGGCGCGCGCCGCTTCCTGGAGCGCTGCGAGGTATTCACCCTGGCCGAGAGCCTGGGCGGCGTCGAGAGCCTGATCGAGCATCCGGCCCTGATGACGCATGCCACCATTCCACCGGCGCAGCGCGCGCTGCTCGGCATCAGCGATGGGCTGATTCGCCTGTCGGTCGGCGTGGAACACGTGGAAGACCTGCGCGAGGACCTGCGCGCCGCGCTCGCGGCCATCTGACAGGCCGGTATTTTACGGCCCCGCGCCGCCAGCTACCTCAGGCGCCGGCATCGGCGTTCTTCGCCGGTTCGCTGGCGGCGAACTGCTCAATGTCCTCCGACGAATTTTTGCAGGAGCCTGACCAACTCGTCGAATTCGCGCTCGTCCCGCTGCAACTCGTCGAATTCGCGCTCGTCCCGCTGCGCGAAGATCGCCCGTCCGATCCGTTCGCGGGCGATATTGACCGCGTCGGTCATTGCCTTGCCCTGCGCCGTCATCAGCGCCTCGCGCACGCGCGCATCCTTCGCCCCCGCCCGAAGTGGTCGCGCCGACCCTGGCCGAGCCGTACCAACTGGCGCTGATGGCGCCGCAATATCTGACCGAAGGCGTGATGCGCGAGCGGCTGGCCGAGTTGGGCCACGCGCCGCGGTTCGGCTGCGAGCTGACCAGCTTCGAGCAGGATGACGAGGGCCTGAGCGCGCACCTGTTCAGCCAAGCTGGCGAGGAAGTGGTGCGCGCGCTATCTGATCGGCGCCGACGGCGGGCGCAGCTTCGTGCGCCAGGCGCTGCCCATCGCGTTTCCCGGCAAGACCCTGGGGCGATCGCGGGCTCCGGCGCGCCCGGGGCGCTGGCCGGCCACGTTGAAAAAGTGGGACTCGGCCGCCTGGTCATGGGCGGCGGCGTGTCCGACTCGATCGCTTGGCGCTAAAGGCGTGCGCCAGGCCGCTCAGTGGCTGCGCACCTGCCCCGCCGCCTGCTGCACATGCACCAGCACGAATTCGCCAGCCTTGAGCGGCGCGAAACCGACGGTGATATTGAGCACCCCGTGCTCGACATCGTCGCCGCTGGTGGTCTCCGGCCCGCAGCTGACAAAAAACGCTTCGTGCGGCGCCTTGCCCTGGAAGGCGCCCTGGCGGAACAGGCCGACCATGAAGGCGTGGATGCACAGGCGAACCTGCGCCCACAGCTGGTCGTCGTTCGGCTCGAAGG
Source organism: Massilia genomosp. 1 (assembly GCF_011682185.1). Lineage (NCBI taxonomy): Bacteria > Pseudomonadati > Pseudomonadota > Betaproteobacteria > Burkholderiales > Oxalobacteraceae > Massilia > Massilia genomosp. 1. The sequence continues at coordinate 1,805 of NZ_WHJF01000040.1, read as the reverse complement.
CGACCCAGCGGGTGCCGCGCACCAGGCTTTCTTCGATATACAGGGCGGTGCGCCGCACCGGGATGCATTTGCCCTGCGCGCCATCGGGGTCGTCGCTGTGCAGGGTGCGCGCGCCCCACACGATGCGCCCGGCCGCCGGCATGCTGCGCAGGCAGTTGATGCCGAGCGGGTTGAGGATGCCGTTGTCGCTGTCGGACACCGGCACGCTCAGTTCCGGTACGCCGATCAGGGTGGCGTCCATGCCGACGGGCGCCTTCCAGACGCCGCGCTGCTGGTCGGTGCGGGCCATGATGCCGGCCACCGCGCCGCAGGGGGCCAGCCGCGTGAGCCGGCCGCCGCGCTGGTCGACCGGCTGCAGCAGGCGCGGGAAGAACAGCGCCGCATTCCTGCTGCTGGTGCCGAGTGCGGCCACGCCTTCGAGGGCGTTGTCGACGCTGCGCCAGGCCGGCGGCGGATCGACCAGCAGCATGGCGCGCCGCAGTTCGCAGTAAGCGCCCGCCTCGGCCACCAGGGCGCTGTGTACGCCGGCGTCGAGCAGGTCGCCGCCGTTGTCCAGGTAAGGAGGAATGCACAGCAGGTTGAACAAATCGGCCCGGTCCAGCGCGTACAGGCCGGCCTTGCGCGCCATGTTGCCGCTGCCGATGAAGTCCGCCAGCGTGAGCGGCAGTTCGGCTGCGGCGCGGTCGGCCTGCAGCACGCCGGCGTTGCTGGCGGCGCCGCACTCCCAGGCGTCGCCGTGCTGCGGCGCGCGCGGATGGCTGGCGGGGCGTTGGGCGGGCAGCTTGCCGCTCACGCTCACCAGGCGCGAAATGCTGCGCAAGACCAGGTCGACGCGGCGCGGATGGGATGCGCCGAGCGAGACGTTGCGAAACAGCTCGACCTGGCCGGTGCCGCTGTCGCGCACCGACAGGTTGAAACTGTCAGGATCGCCCGAGAGCAGTTCATGGTCGATGCGCACCTGCAGCGCGTTGCCCCAGGCGCCGGGGTCGCGCGCTTGCAGGGTCAATGCGCCGGCGCGCAGGATGGCGTGGCTGCACGCCACGCCGTCGACCGGCGCCGGGGCGCGGTACAGGCGCACGATGACGGCCTGCATGCCGCCATTGAGGAAGAAATCGCGCACCGCGAAGCCGAGCGCACTGCCCTCCCACAAGCCGCCGAACAGGCGCTCGAACTGGGCGAAGCTGGCGATGCTGACCGGCTCATCCACCGGCCCGCGCAAGGCGCGACCGACGAATGCGGTGATCGCGGTGGCCACACCGGCTATCGGATGCACGGCTGTGCGAAGCTGCTCGGTCACGGTGCTGGCATAGCTTATTGCGGCATGCATGGGATCTCCTGTTTCATTCGTATTTTCACGGCCGCATGAAATTGCGGCGACATAGCTATTAGATGCGCTTTGAAAACGTTATCTTTGACATTGGTCAATGGAACAGGCGGACTCGGCAATAGACTTGCGCAATCGGCTTGACATTCGTGGAGGAAAATCCGGACGATGCGCGCGTCCATTGGCTCATTCCGGTGTCAGGTCTGACAAACGGACACGAGCCCTGCCGCAATACTGCCGAGGCCGTGTCCGAATGTCAGACCTGACACCGGCGGTGCTGCCGCAATACTGCCGAGGCCGTGTCCGAATGTCAGACCTGACACCGGCGGTGACACCGGCGGTGTTGTCGCGCTGGACATCGGCATAGGGGGCAGCTAAATATAGCTGCTCCCCTGCCACACCACCCGGCATGCGGGTCCGCACCGGGCGGTTCGAGTAGTTGAGGTTATGTGAGGCGAGGCATGCCAAGGCGATCAAAGTA